>DASQPY010000368.1:0-9335 GCA_035643735.1 Actinoallomurus sp.
GATCGAGCGGCGGCTGGTCCCGTTCGAGACGCGGATCGTCCGCGTCGCGCGTACCGAGCGTGACGGTGTACACCCGGTGAGCGCACTGCCGGAACTCCTGCCGGACGCCGACATCGTCGTCCTCATCGTGCCGTCCACGACGGAGACCACGGGCATGGTCGACAAGGCGTTCCTGTCCCGGATGAGGGACGGTGCGCTGCTGGTCAACGCCGCTCGCGGCACGGTCGTGGTCACCGAGGCCCTGCTGGCCGAGCTCACGAACCGGCGGCTCCGCGCGGTGCTCGACGTGACCGATCCCGAGCCCCTTCCCGCCGGGCATCCGCTCTGGTCAGCGCCTGGGGTCTTCATCACCCCGCACGTCGGCGGGTCGACGCCTGCCTCCCGGCGCCGGGCCGTCGCGCTGGCGCGTGCGCAGGTCGCGCGGTTCGTGGCCGGGGAGCAGCTGCACAACATCATCAACTGCGACTACTGATCCGGTAAATCCTGCGCGGCGGCACTTTGCGCGGCGGCGGCCGATTACACGCCGCAACTTTTCCCATCCATGCTGCGTTAGCGACAAACCACTCAAAACGTCCGAGAGTCGGTCACGGAACGTATCCGGTTGTCGCCGGGTGGACGCCCGGCCTCAATCGCTCTGTGACATACGGCCCGTACATTGAACCTCGAAGCTGACCAGCCTGACCGCCGCGTGGAGCGTGCCGGAAGATCCCGGCCGAAACCGTGTGGTGCGCAACTCCAGACCCGGTGTCCCGTATGCGGGGCATCGCCTCGTACAGGATGACAAAGCACTTGACAAACCGGCGGAGATCACGCCCGAGAACGATCCGAGGTCGGTGGAGATCTCGGGAGTCATGTGTCCCGTGCGAGGCGTTTCCAAATGCGGGACGGCTCATGAACAAGCGGCGGGGAGCAAGTTAGATGACCGCGGAAAGAACGGGGCGGCGACACTGGGGGATCCCGGTGGCGGTGCGGCCGTTCGGAGCGCTCGCGGTGCTCGCGTTGATCTACGCCCTCGCCCTCGCGCTGGGATGGGGCGGCGGCCTCTCCGGCGCCTGGCTGTCCGCATGGGCCGCCGCCGCGGCGGCGACGTCCCTGCTGTACGCCGCGGGACGGACGCCGCAGACGCCCGCCGGCAAGATCGACCGCGACATGTGGCGCTGGTTCGGCGTCGCCGCGATCGCCTGGTGCGCGGGCGCGACCGTCAACGCCATCTCCCGGCTCGTGATCAGCCGGGCCGTGGTGACGGTCTCTCCGGCCGACCTGTTCCTCCTGGTCGCCCCGATCGCGATCACCGCGGGCTTCATCGTGCCGGTACGCCTGCCGCGCACCACGCGGCCCTGGCTGCGCTACCTGGCCGACGCCTATGTCTGTGCCTGTGCACTTTTCGTGGTCGGCTGGGTCGCGATCTTCGACCGGCTCTACCACGTGGCCGGTGAGGGCTGGGGACAGTTCCTCATCGAGCTGCGCTACCCCGTGCTCGACGCCGCGCTTATCTGCGTGCTGTTCCCCATGGCGCTCGGCGCCGTGCGCGCGAAGCACCGGCCCGCCGCGGTCGCCTACTGCGCGGTCCTCGTCCTCAGCGCGGCCGACGTCCTGTACGCCGCGCTCCGCCTCAACGACGGTGAGGCGCACGGCGTCCCGGCCGACGTCACCCGCATGGTCGGCCTGCTGCTCCTCGCCGCCGTGCCGTGGATCCAGCGCGACCGGCGGTCCGCCGAGGAGGGCGGACGGCAGCCCGCGGAGGAGACCCGCCGTCCGCTCGTCGGACCCGGTCTGGCGCCCGCCGCGACGGCCGCCGCCGCGGCGATCTTCGTTGCCGGCCACGCGCTCACCGCAGCGCGCGGACTGCGGCCGATCGTGCCCATCATCGCCGGCTCGGCGGTGCTCGTCGTGCTCGCCCGGCTCGCCGGGCTGCTCCGCGAGAACGACCGGCTCGGCCGCGCCGCCGAGAGCGGCGAGGAGCACTTCCGCGCACTGGCCGAGAGCATCAACGACGTCGTCCTCATCTGCGGCCTCGACGGCGTCGTGCACTACGTCAGCGCCGGCGCGCGGCGTTCGTACCACTACGCGGCCGAGGATCTGCTCGGCCGGCCCGTGTACGACGTCGTGCATCCCGAGGACCTGCCACGGGTCGTGGACGCGGTGACCTCCTTCCTGAGGGCCGACTGCGAACTCGACGTCGCGCGCATCGCCTGCCGCGTCCGTGCCACCGACGGCACCTGGCTGCCCACCGAGTCGACGATCTCCCGGTACGGCCGGGCCGGCGACGGCACCGACCAGTTGCTCGTCACGACGCGCGACTTCAGCGAGCAGGTCGCACTGGAGCGCCAGGTCGCCCACCTGACCTTCCACGACGGGCTGACCGGCCTGCCCAACCGTGCCTACCTCGAAGAACGCGCGCGCGAGAAGGTCGAGCACAGCCAGGGCCCGGTCGCGGTGGTCTTCGTCGACCTGGACGGGTTCACCGCGGTGAACGACTCGATCGGCCACGCCGGCGGCGACCAGGTGCTCGCCCAGGCGGCCCGCCGGCTCCGCGCCGGCGTCCTGGCCGACGACACGGTCGCGCGCTGGGGCGGGGACGAGTTCGCCGTGCTCATGGAGAGCGCGACCGAGGTGCAGACCGTGGTCGACCTCGGCGAGCGTCTCCTGCGAGCGCTGGCCGGCGAGCCGTACCGCGTGGCCGACCGCGGCATCGTGCTCACCGCCAGCGTCGGCATCGCCTTCACCGAAGACGGCATCCGCGGCTCCGAGCTGATCCGCAACGCCGACATCGCGCTGTCGCGCGCGAAGGAGCTGGGCGGCGGCCGGGTCGAGGTCTTCGCCGCCAAGATGCACGCCGACGTCATGCGCCGCCTCGAGCTGGGCAGCGACCTGCAGCGCGCGCTCACCGAGCAGCAGTTCGCGGTGGAGTTCCAGCCGGTCGTCGAACTCGCCACCTCCCGCGTCACTGGAGTCGAGGCACTGGTCCGCTGGTGGCGTGACGGCGTGTCCATACCGCCCGAGGAGTTCATCGGCACGGCCGAGGAGTCCGGCCTGATGGTGCCGCTCGGCAACTGGGTGCTGCGGGAGGCCTGCTGCCAGGTGGCCCACTGGCGCGAGACGGGCTGGGACATCGGACTGTCGATCAACCTTCGCCCGCGCGAGATCGCCGCGGCGCACTTCGTCGACTCGGTCGCGGAGGCGCTGGCCGACAGCGGACTGCCGCCCGGCGCACTCACCCTCGAGGTCGAGGAAGAGGTGCTGGTCGACGGGGCCGAGGAGCTCATCACGCGGCTGTCGGCGCTGCGGGACCTCGGTGTGGGCCTGGCCATCGACGACTTCGGCACCGGCTACGCCTCGCTGGCCTTCCTGCGCCAGCTGCCCGTCGACGTCATCAAGATCGACCCGTCCTTCGTGTCCGGTCTAGGCCGTGACGAGACGCTCACCCTGCTGACCAGGACGATCGCCCGGGTCGGCCGCGACCTCGGCCTCACGGTCGTGGCCGAGGGGGTCGAGCGCCCCGAGCAGCTCGAGCTGCTGCGGGAGATGGGCTGCCCGCGCGCACAGGGATTTCTCGTGTCGCGCCCGATGGCCCCGAGCGGCATCGAGGCCGTCGTTCAGCTCAACGCGCGCGGCGAGGCGTCCATCCCGCTGCACGGCTCGGTGATCTCCGCAAGCTGACGCGGCGTAGGAATTTTCCGCGACGCACCGGGTGATCGAAAGCCATTGACGGCGAGCGGTGTCTTCGGCACTCTTACCGCGACCCTCACTGTCAGTGCGGAGGCTGCCGATGCCCGTGCGACGCCGTACCCTCGTCGCGGCGGTCGTGGCCCTGGCCGGTCTAGGAACCGGACAGGCCTACGCCGCCCAGCAACCCAGTCCGGCTCCCATCACCCGACAACAGGCCTTCGCCAATGCGGCGAAGGCCTATCACGTGCCCGAGAAGCTGCTGCTCGCCGTGTCCTACCTGGAGTCGCGGTGGGACGCCAACCAGGGCCGGCCGAGCGTCAACGCGGGCTACGGCCCCATGCACCTGACCGACGGCACCCTCACCCCGACCGGCGAGCACTTCTCCGGAGGCGCCGAGGACCCGCGCGGCGACACCTCGCGCCCGACGCTCCACCCGAAGGCGGTGGCCGCAAAAGGCCAGCCGGCCGCCGGGCAGACGTTGCAGCAGGCCGCGCGGCTCACCGGAGCCACCGCCGACACGCTGCGCGCCGACCCGGCGGCCAACATCGGGGGCGGCGCCGCGCTGCTCGCCCGCTACCAGCACGACCTCGGCAGGCCGCTCACCGCGGATCCTGCGGCGTGGTACCAGGCGGCCGTACGCTACGGCGGCTCTTCGTGGTTCGCGGGCCAGGTCTACGACGTGCTCCGCAGCGGCGCCTCCCGCATGACCGACGACGGCCAGAGCGTCACGCTCGCCGCCACTCCGGGCCTGCGGGCCGCCGGAGCCGGCGCCAACGACGCGGAGACCGAATGCCCGCCCGGCCTCGGCTGTGAGTGGATCCCCGCACCGTACGAGCAGCTCGACCCGGCCGACCCCACCGCCTACGGCAACCACGACCTGGGGGACCGGCCCAAGAGCCAGAAGATCCGCTTCATCGTCATCCACGACACCGAGGGCTCCTATCCGGTCACCCTGAAGCTGGCTCAGGACCCGACGTACCTCGCCTGGAACTACACGGTCCGCTCCGCCGACGGTCACGTGGCCCAGCACCTCAAGGCCAAGGACGTCGGCTGGCAGGCGGGCAACTGGTACATCAACGCCAAGTCCATCGGCATCGAGCACGAGGGCTTCCTGGCCCAGGGCGGCACCTGGTACACCGAGGCGATGTACCGCAGCTCCTCGGAGCTGGTGCGCTACCTGACCGAGAAGTACGACATTCCCGTGGACCGCGCGCACATCCTCGGCCACGACAACGTCCCGGGCATCACGCCGGCCGGCGTTCAGGGCATGCACGAGGACCCCGGGCCGTACTGGGACTGGGCGCACTACTTCGACCTGCTGCGCAAGCCACTGCACGCCACCGCCGGTCCCCGCTCGCGCCTGGTCGAGATCCTGCCGGACTATGACAAGAACGTCGTGCCCTACACCGGCTGCGACGATGCGAACCCGGCCGCCGCGTGCCCGCCGCACGGCGGCGGATCGATCATGCTGCGCACCGCGCCGAGCGCCGACGCACCGCTCGTGAAGGACATCGGCAAGCATCCGCCGAACGGCGACGCGACGATGAGCGTGTACGACCACAGCGCACGCGCGGCGACCGGCCAGACCTTCGCCGTGGCCGGCAGGCAGGGGGACTGGACCTCGATCTGGTACCTGGGGCAGCAGGCGTGGTTCTACAACCCCGAGAGCCGGCCGGTCGCCGTCGGGGCGCGCGGTCTCGTCGCCACGCCCAAGCCGGGCCTCGCGTCGGTGCCGGTGTACGGGCGTGCCTATCCCGAACCCGAGGCGTACCCGGCGAACATCCCGGTGCAGGCCCTCGCGCCCATGCAGTACACCTTCGCCGCGGGCCAGAGCTACTCCGTGGTGGATGAGGTACGCGGGGAGTATGACTACTCGAACACCTTCGACGTGTCCACGCACGCCATCGTCCGGGGCGAGCTGAAGTACTACGAGCTCCAGTTCGGGCATCGTGTGTACTTCGTGAAGGCCACCGACGTGGTGCTGAAGCACGTTTCCTAGCCGGAGGGCGGCCCGCCATGATCATGCCGATCGTGGCGGGCCGTCTCGTATGCTGAGACTTGTCGTCCACTAATTTGACGTGACGCGGCAAATTCGCCATGGTTGTGAACGTGAAACGCAACCTGATTCTCGTACTTGGCCGGCGCGCAAGCTGACCAAGTAGATCGCTTGCGCGCTCCCCTCGACCGCCGACCGGCGCGAGGGGTTTTTTGTTGGCCATGACCCCTGGGTCCGTGGGACGTGCCGGCGGCGCGTGATCACGAGCCCGAGCCCAGCGCTCAGGAGCACAAGGACATTGCGATGACCGAACGGATGACCGGAGCACAGGCGCTCGTCAGAGCCCTGGAGCAGGTCGGTGTGGACACTGTGTTCGGGATCCCGGGTGGCGCGATCCTCCCGGCGTACGACCCGCTGTTCGACTCGCGGCAGGTACGCCACATCCTTGTCCGCCACGAACAGGGTGCGGGCCACGCCGCCCAGGGGTACGCGCAGGCCACCGGGAAGGTCGGCGTCTGCATGGCGACCAGCGGTCCGGGCGCGACGAATCTCGTCACCCCGATCGCGGACGCCTACATGGACTCGGTGCCGATCGTCGCCATCACCGGACAGGTGGCGAGCGGGGCCATCGGGACGGACGCCTTCCAGGAGGCCGACATCTCCGGCATCACCATGCCGATCACGAAGCACAACTTCCTCGTCACCGACCCGGCCGACATCGGGCGCACCATCGCCGAGGCGTTCCACATCGCCTCCACCGGCCGTCCCGGCCCGGTGCTCGTCGACATCTCCAAGGACGCGCTGCAGAACCCGGTCGACTTCATCTGGCCGCAGCCGATGCAGCTCCCGGGCTACCGGCCGGCGATCCGCCCGCACGCCAAGCAGATCCGCGAGGCAGCCCGGCTCCTGACCACGGCCCGGCGTCCCGTCCTGTACGTCGGCGGCGGCGTGATCAAGGCGAAGGCCGCCGTGGAGCTGCGCGCCCTCGCCGAGCTGACGGGTGCGCCCGTCGTCACGACGCTCATGGCCAGAGGGGCACTGCCCGACAGTCATCCGCTGCACATGGGCATGCCCGGGATGCACGGCACCGTGGGTGCGGTCGGCGCGCTGCAGCGTTCCGACCTGCTCGTCACGCTGGGCGCCCGTTTCGACGACCGGGTCACCGGACGGCTCGACACCTTCGCCTCCGACGCGAAGATCGTGCACGCCGACATCGACCCGGCCGAGATCTCCAAGAACCGCCACGCCGACGTGCCGATCGTGGGCGACTGCCGCGACGTGATCGCCGACCTCATCGTCGCCGTGCAGAACGAGCACGCCGCCGGGCGCAAGGGCGACCACGACGAATGGTGGCGTCAGCTCAATGCCTGGCGCGGCACCTACCCCCTGGGCTATGAGACCCCGGCCGACGGCTCACTGTCGCCGCAGCAGACCATCGAGCGCATCGGCCAGATCGTCGGCCCCGACGCCCTGTACGTCGCCGGCGTGGGCCAGCACCAGATGTGGGCCGCGCAGTTCATCGGCTACGAGCGGCCGGGGGCGTTCATCAACTCCGGGGGGCTCGGCACCATGGGGTACGCCGTGCCGGCCGCGATGGGCGCCAAACACGGCCGTCCGGACACGGCCGTCTGGGCGATCGACGGCGACGGTTGCTTCCAGATGACCAACCAGGAGCTCGCCACCTGCGCCATCGAGGGCATCCCGATCAAGGTGGCCGTGATCAACAACGGCAACCTCGGCATGATCCGCCAGTGGCAGACCCTGTTCTACAACGAGCGGTACTCCAACTCGGACCTGCAGTCCCGGCGGATCCCCGACTTCGTCAAGCTGGCGGAGGCGTACGGCTGCGCGGGCCTGCGCTGTGACAGCGCCACCGACCTGGACGCCACCATCAACAAGGCGATGGAGATCAACGACGTGCCCGTCGTCATCGACTTCATCGTCCACCACGACGCGATGGTCTGGCCGATGGTCGCCGCCGGCACGGGCAACGACGAGATCAAGATCGCCCGCGACATGGCTCCGGACTGGGGGAACGGTGACTGAGCGCCGCGAACAGCTAGAGGGAGAGCAGACGAGATGAGCAGGCACACGCTTTCGGTGCTGGTGGAGAACAAGCCCGGCATCCTCGCCCGTGTCGCGGGACTGTTCTCCCGCCGCGGCTTCAACATCGACTCACTCGCCGTCGGCACGACGGAGCACCCCGAGATCTCCCGCATGACGATCGTCGTCAGTGTCGAGGAACGCCCGCTAGAACAGGTGACCAAGCAGCTCAACAAGCTGATCAACGTCATTAAGATCGTCGAGCTGGACCCGACGGCGTCGGTACAGCGGGAGCTCGTCCTGATCAAGGTGCGCGCCGACCACGAGACACGCTCACAGGTCCTGGAGACGGTCGAACTCTTCCGCGCGCGGGTCATCGACGTGGCCCCGGACGCGGTGACCATCGAGGCGACCGGCAGCAAGGACAAGCTCGACGCCCTGATCAGGGTCCTCGAACCCTTCGGCGTCAAGGAACTCGTGCAATCGGGTGCGGTGGCCATCGGCCGCGGCGCCCGCTCCATCACCGACCGCTCACTGCGCGCCATCGAGCGCAGTGCGTGACCCGTTTTCGAAAGAGGTAAAGACAAGTGGCTGAGATCTTCTACGACAAGGACGCGGACCTGAGCGTCATCCAGGACCGCCATGTCGCGGTACTCGGATACGGCAGCCAGGGGCACGCCCACGCGCTTTCGCTCCGGGACTCCGGAGTCGATGTGCGCGTCGGGCTGCCGAAGGAGTCCAAGAGCCGTGAGAAGGCCGAGAACGACGGCCTGCGTGTGGTCACGCCCGAGGAGGCGTGTGAAGAGGCCAACCTGACGATGGTGCTCATCCCCGACCACCTGCAGCGCGAGCTGTACGCCTCGGCGATCGCGCCGGCGCTGGTCGAGGGCGACGCGCTGTTCTTCGGCCACGGCCTCAACATCCGCTATGACCTGATCCAGCCGCCCGAGGGCGTCGACATCTGCATGGTCGCCCCCAAGGGCCCGGGCCACCTCGTACGCCGTCAGTACACCGAGGGTCGTGGCGTGCCGGTGCTCGTCGCGGTCGAGCGTGACGCCACCGGCAACGCGTGGCCGCTCACGCTCTCCTACGCCAAGGCCATCGGCGGCACCCGTCCGGGCGCGCTCAAGACGACCTTCACCGAGGAGACCGAGACCGACCTGTTCGGCGAGCAGGCCGTCCTCTGCGGTGGCGTGTCCGAGCTGATCAAGGCAGGCTTCCAGACACTCGTCGACGCCGGCTACCAGCCGGAGGCCGCTTACTTCGAGTGCCTGCACGAGATGAAGCTGATCGTCGACCTGATGTACGAGGGCGGCCTGTCCAAGATGCGCTGGTCGATCTCGGACACCGCGGAGTTCGGCGACTACACCCGCGGCCGTCGCATCGTCACCGAGGAGACGCGCGAGGAGATGCGCAAGATCCTCGGCGAGATCAAGGACGGCTCCTTCGCCAAGGAGCTCGTGGAGGAGTTCGACGGCGGCAAGAAGAACTTCCTCAAGCGCCGCGAGGAGGAGCAGCACTCGGCGATCGAGGAGACCGGCGCCAAGCTCCGCCCGATGATGTCCTGGCTCCAGGACTGAAACCGGCTCCCGAGAACGGCGGTGCGCCCTGGGCGCACCGCCGTTCT
>DASQPY010000369.1:0-3940 GCA_035643735.1 Actinoallomurus sp.
CTGAACTCCATCTCCCGCGCCGTCCTGGGCAACGCGGCCGCCGCCGCCGCCGGGATGGCGCTGCGGTACGAACGCGGCGCCGGGCCGGCGGAGCAGGACGAGAAACCGCTGATCGGCGCCACGATGTTCGGGGTGACCACCCCCGCGGTGGACGAGGCGCGCGAGCACCTGACCGAGCTGGGCTATGAAGTGATCGTCTTTCACGCCACCGGGTCGGGCGGGCGGGCCATGGAGGCACTCGCGGAGTCCGGGCTGCTGGCGGGCGTGCTCGACCTGACCACCACCGAGCTCGCCGATGACCTGGTGGGCGGCGTGCTCTCGGCCGGCCCGCACCGGCTGGAGGCGGCCGGTAGGCGGGGCATCCCGCAGATCGTCAGCGTCGGCGCGCTCGACATGGTCAACTTCGGCCCCCGTGACTCCGTACCCGACCGGTTCGCCGACCGGCTCCTCTACGTCCACAACCCGACGGTGACGCTGATGCGCACCACGCGCGCCGAGATGGCCACGCTCGGAGCGCGCGTCGCGGAGAAGGTGGCCGGCGCCACCGGCCCGGTCGAAGTGTTCCTGCCCGTACGTGGTGTCTCCGCCATCGATGTCGCCGGCGGCCCCTTCGAGGACACCGAGGCCGATGCCGCCTGCTTCCGGGCGATCGTCGACGGACTGGCGGGCAGCCGCGTCGCCGTGCACGAGATCGACGCCGCGATCAACGACCCGGGCTTCGGCCGCCGTGCCGCGCGGGCGCTCCACGAGCTCATCACCCGTACGACCTCCGTCCCGGCGAACTCAGGGAGCTGACCTTGGACCGCAGTACCGCGCTGTCCCGCCTCAGGGCCAACGCCGCGGACGGTAAGCCGATCATTGGCGCCGGCGCGGGAACGGGCCTGTCCGCCAAGGCCGCCGAGGCCGGCGGGGTCGACCTGCTGATCATCTACAACTCGGGCCGCTACCGGATGGCCGGCCGTGGTTCGCTGGCCGGGCTGCTGCCGTACGGCGACGCCAACGCGATCGTGGTGGACATGGCCGCGGAGGTGCTGCCGGTCGTCCGCGACACCCCCGTGCTCGCGGGTGTCTGCGGCACCGATCCGTTCCGCCTGATGGGGCCCTTCCTCGACCAGCTCGGGGCGATGGGCTTCACCGGCGTGCAGAACTTCCCCACCGTCGGCCTCTACGACGGCACCTTCCGGCAGAACCTCGAAGAGACCGGCATGGGCTTCGCTCTGGAGATCGAGATGATCCGGACCGCCCATGAGAAGGGCCTGCTCACGGCCCCGTACGTCTTCGACGCCGAGCAGGCCGCGGCGATGACCGATGCCGGCGCCGACGTCCTGGTGCCCCATGTCGGCCTCACCACCAGCGGCTCGATCGGGGCGACCACCGCGCTCACGCTGGACGACGCCGTGACCGCCGTGCAGCGGATGCGCGACGCCGCCGTCGCGGTCGACCCCGACGTCATCGTCCTCTGCCACGGCGGCCCGATCGCCGAGCCCGCCGACGCCCAGTACGTGCTGGACCACACCACCGGTATCGCCGGATTCTTCGGCGCGTCCTCGATGGAGCGACTGCCCACCGAGAAGGCGATCGCCGCCCAGGCCGCCGAGTTCGCCGCCCTGCGGGTCTGAACCACGATCTGGCGAACGCCGGAAGGAGCACCCATGCACCTTCGACCCGACGCCCTGGCCACGATGGTCTTCGACTGGGGCAGCATCAAGTGGCTCGTCTCGCCACGTCACATCGACGGCGCGAAGAGCACCCTCGGCGAGGTCGTGATCAATCCTGGCCGCGGGCACGAACGGCACAGCCACCCGGCCTCCGACGAGGTGCTCTACGTCATCGACGGCGAGGGCGTGCAGATGGTGAACGACGAGGAGCCCTATCCCGTCAAGGCCGGCGACGCCATCCACATCCCGGCCGGAGTCCCCCACTCGACGATGAACACCGGCTGGCGTACGCTCCGCCTGGTCGTCACCTACACGCCCGGCGGCGAGGAGGCGGCGCTCGAACAGGCGCCCGGCTACGCGCTCCTGCCGCCCGGCACCGTCCCGGCCTGGGTACGGGCCTGAGGCGACACCGAACGGCGAAGCCGGGCCAGAGTTCCCTGGCCCGGCTTCGACAGTCGAATCGTCAGTAGGTGGAGCCCCCGGAGTTGAGCCGGACAGCGACGCTGATGATGCCGAGCACCAGGGCGACGATGCCGCCGATCCACGCCACCTTGGCGATCGTGTCCGATCGCCCCTGGCTGCGGAACTGGTTCTGGGCGACGAGCCCGAGCACGATCGCCGCCGGCGAGCAGCAGAACCAGCACACGATGCCGACGATCGACAGGACCTGCGGCGTGCTGGACTCCGGCTGCTGCTGCGGGTAGCCCGCACCATAACCAGGGGGCGGCGCCTGAGGCGGGTAACCCATGTTTCCTCCCGTTAAAGGATGCCGAAGCGGTAGATCTGCCAGATCTCCGCGAAAGCAAGAACCGCGAGAATAGCGAAGGCGGGGATCAATTGTCGCCATCTATTCGGTAGTTCACGCCAAAGCGTTGCAAATCTGGAACGCCGAGTGAACGGAATGAGGACGAACCCCACGCAGGCGGCGACGGCCAGCGGTGAGGCGCCGGCGGCGCCGGCGAGGTCGGCGTGCCCGAGATGGACCGCCGCCGTGGTGAATCCGCACATCGGACAGGGGATCCCCGTGATCTCCCGCAGCAGGCACAGCGTCGGCGGACGGGGAATGCGAAGCATGGCGAGCCCGACGACGACGGTGATGAGCACCCCGAACCGCGAGGCCGCCGCCCATGGACGCGAGGTCACCATACGGACAGTGTGCACCACGCCGGCCGAGAACGTCTCCTGCGAATTTCGTAGACCGTCTCGGGCGTTCGCGTGTCGGTCACCTCCCGAGACCGCCCGCGCCGGCGGGCTCACGCGATCGTCCCGCTCACGCCGGGGAGATCCCCGCGGCCCCGGCAGCGGTCGCGTGGCGCTCCAGGTAGCCGGTGACCAGTTCGATGCCTTCGGCGATGATCCCCTCGTCGCCGCGGAGATCGTGTTCGAACGCCAGCTGAAAGACCCGGTCGCCGACCTCCACGGCGAGTTCGACGACCCGCGAGACGGTGCCGGCCCGCACCATTCCCGAGGCTTCCGCGAAGGCGAACAGGTCGGCCGCGATCCGCTTGTTGTGCGCGCGGCAGAAGTCGTACACCACCTGGTTCGATCGACCGCGCCACCAGATCACCACAAAGGCGGGCCGCTGGTGGTAGATCCGCACGAAAGCCCGCATGGTCGCCGTCACCAGTGTCCGTACGGAGACGGTGCCCAGCGTGCCCACCGCCGTCGCCACGGCCGCGTCCATCTCGGCGGTGTCCCGCTCCACGAGCGCCAGAAGTATCTCGTCCTTGTCCGCGAAGTACTGGTACAGCGACGCGACCGGGACACCCGCCCGCTCCGCGATCGTTCGGGTGCTCAGGGCGGTCACGCCGTCCTCGACGATGAGTTCCGATGCCGCGTCGAGGATCTGCTGGACACGTTCGCGGCTGCGGCGTTGCATCGGCGCCCGGCGTATGCCCGCGTTCGCCCTTGCCGCTGTCACGTCGCAAGTGTACAAATACTGAAACTGACTCGAGTTCACTTATGATCGCGGGGACCGGCTCACCGCTCGAATGACCCTGACGAGGAACCCCGATGGCTGACGCCCCATTGCGCCACCCGGCGGCCGTAACCGGCGCGGCGGCGTCACGGGCCCGCTGCGCAGGAAGCCGCCGCCGCTCGACGTAGCCCGTGTGCTCATCGCGGACACGGCACACGAAGGCCTGCCACATCGGCCCCCTTCGCTGAGGGGCAGCCTGACGTCCAGCTGCTGGAAAGGGTTCTCGTGGACTTCGCAAGCTCCAACCCGGGCGCCTCCCCCGGTATGACCTCCGTCAAGATCATCGTCGGAGGAGGCTTCGGTG
>DASQPY010000370.1:0-9099 GCA_035643735.1 Actinoallomurus sp.
CCCGCGCACCGGCACTGGCTGATGACCGACCTAGAGCTGCCGCACTCGCACGTTGCGGAAGTCGATCAGGTCGTTGTCACTGTGGTTCTGCAGACCGATGAACCCGCTGATGAACTGACGCAGGTCCGTGGGCGGATCACCATCGCGGGACGACTTCTTGCCCGGCGTGTTGTCGAACTGGTTGATCACCACGCCGTTGCGGATGATCGTGTAGTGCTGCCCGACCACCTTGATCTCGTAGTCGTTCCACTTGCCCTTCGCGGTCACCCCGGCCTTGTCCAGAGTGGTCGGTGAGAAGTTGTAGACCGAGCCCGTCTTCTGCGGCTCGCCCGAGTCACCGTCGTAGATCTGGATCTCCTGACCGCAGTAGATCGCGACCCAGGCCGCGGACGAACGTGCCGATCCGACGGTCCCGCAACTTCCGGTCGGACGCTGTTCCAGCGGCGTCCTGGGGTCGGGGAATCGTATGAAGACTCCGCTGTTCGCGCGGTTACTGCCGGGCGCCGAATCACGGAACTGCAGTCTCACGTCGTAGTTGGCGTACGCCTTCTTCGAGTACCACAGCATTCCGAGGCCGCCCGAGCTACGGATCGTGCCGTCGTTCTGCAGATTGAACTGTCCGGACGGGGCCTGTGACCACCCTGCGAGGGACTTGGCCGTCCCGTCGAAGATGGGTTCGTACCCAGGCGTCTTGCCGATCTGCGACTTGTCTCCCGCGGCCTTGAGCGTCGCCGCCTCGCTGTCGGTGAGAACGCCCTGCCGGCGGAGCTGGTTCACGGTGTTGTTGAGGCTGCTCACGAAGTCGCCGTGGTTGTCCCAGTTGCGCTCGTCGTCGATCAGATCGTTAACCGTGCAGCCGCCACCGGCCTGGTGGTTGGCCACACCGGTGTTCTGGTCCAGCATCCAGACCGTCGACCGGGCGTCGGGCGCCGAGCAACCGACCGTAACGTCGATCTTCCCGGTGGCCACCTCACCGTTGGCGTAGGTCGTCTTGAGCGTGGCGTGGTAGGTGCCGTAGTTGGCGTACGTGTGCGTGGGGTTGGCCTCGTTCGACGGCTTGCTGCCGTCACCGAAGTCCCAGGTCCACGACAGACCGCCGGCCTTCCGGCTGTTGAACCCGATGGTCTTCGGCGTGCTCTCCTGGACGGCCCGCACCTGAGCCTGACTCGGGTTCGGCGTCGGCGGACCACCGTGGTAGGTGACGCGAGTCAGTTTCTGGTTCGAGTTGAGGGTGAAGAAGCCGCCTCCGTAGTCGAGCACGTAGAGCGCGCCGTCCGGGCCGAACTTGGCGTCCATCCAGGACTGGATATGGGTGTCGCCACCGCCGGGCTGGATGATCTGGCTCAGGTCCTCGCCGAAGGCGGGGTTGCCGTGCTGCGCGACGGTCTTCGGGTCGACGGTCACGGCGACGCGGTTCCGGGGCTCGGACTCGTCACCGATGAACCACTTGTTGTCCCAGTACTCCGGCCAGGCCACACCGCTGTTCGTGTCGACCTCGGAACGGTGGTAGGTCGGGCCGTCCATGATGGCCTGGCTGCCGCCCTGGAACCACGGCTCGGTGATGATCTCGTCACCCAGCTTGTAGGTCGGCAGGCCGCTGCCGTCGGTGCGCTTCGGGTATTCGATGCCACCGCCCTGCGGCGAGTACCAGATCATGTTCTTGCGCGCCGGCGGGATGTCGACGAGACCGGTGTTGCGCGGCGACGTGTTCTTCAGGTGGTCGCAGTCGTACCAGCCGGCGGGCTGAGTGGCGTCGGTGTTGCTGCGGTCACGGTAGGGCTGCTTGTCGCCCATGCAGTAGGGCCAGCCCTGGTTACCCGCGTCCTGAATGATCGTCGCGGTCTCGTACTTCGCCTCGCCCCATTCCGGGTCCGGGACGCCGGCGTCCGGGCCGACCCATCCGGCGGTCAGCCAGTTGTTCTCCATGTCCCACTGGATCCGCGCGACGTTGCGGACACCCATGACGTAGATCTCCGGACGGGTCTTGCCGCCGCCTTCCTCATTGCCGGTGAACAGGTTGCCCTTGGGGATCGTGTACGTGCCGTTCGCCTCCGGGTGGATCCGGATGATCTTGCCGTTCAGATCGTTGGTGTTACCGGCGGTGCGGCGGGCGTCCTGGAACGAGACCCCCTTGTAGTCCTGGGTCCAGTTGTTCCCGGAGTAACCAAGCCCGGCGCCCCCGGAGGAGTTGTCGTCGCCGGAGCCGACGTACAGGTTGCCCTGCTTGTCGAAGGCCATGCCGCCGCCCACGTGGCAGCAGCTGTGGATCTGCGCGTCCCAGTGCAGCAGGTCCTTACGGGTGCTCTGGTCGATCGTCTGCTTCGTGCCGTCGTACGTGAACCGCGAGATCGTCCGCTGGCCGATCTGCTTGTCCCTGTCGATCGACTCGTGCGGCATCCAGTAGGCGTAGATCCATCCGTTCTTCTCGAAGTTGGGGTCGAGCGTGATCCCGACGAGGCCGTTCTCGTCCTTGACCAGCTCGCTGCCGCTTCCGCGGTTGCCCATCACATCGAGGGTGGTCAGCAGCTTGACCTGCTTCGTCTTCGGGTCCCACTGGTTGATGGGGCCACAGCCCTTGCCGATGTCGGGGTTGTCCCAGTCGTTCGGCTGCGGGACGACGTTGCCCGGGCAGGCAGCCTTTCCGATGTAGAAGACCTTGCCGTCCGGGGCGATGGTCAGGCCGTGCGGCTCACCGATCTGGTCGAGCTGCCCCGACTTGTTCTGCTGGGTCAGCCGCTCGACCGTGTAGTTCGACGCGATGGTCGCCTGGCAGTCACCGCGGACCATCCCGGTCGTCCACTCGATGGCGCCGAGCAGGTGACTCTGGAACTGCGTGTCCGACGTGTAGCTGTCCTGGGTCCGGCCCATGCCGGTGTAGAAGGACCGGCCGCCGTCGTAGTCACGGCACCATGAGATCGGGTGGAACGGGCCATTCTTGGCAAGACCCGCGTCGTAGGTGTTCTCCTGGACCTGCGCGACCGTGTGCACCTTGCCGCTCGGGTTGGGCGCCCAGTTCATCCACTGGTCGGACCTCGTGGTGGTGAGCGGCAGGTCCTTGTTCGCCGGGTGCTGACGGTCGGTGAAGTCCACGGTGGCCTTCTGCACCTTGTCCTCTACGGGCGGACCGGTGGTGGGGCCGAACAGCCGCAGCTCCGCCAGTTGGGTCAGAGGCTCACCGCCGTTCTTGGTGATGTCCAGCCGGTAGTACGCGTACACCGTGGTGTTGGTGAAGGTGTATTCCTGGGTCTGGAACCGCTGGGGGAAGCTCTGCCCGCTCCGCTTGTCGAGGTCGGTCCAGTTCTGCCCGTCCTGCGAGCCCTGCAGCGTCCAGTCCACCGGGTCACGGCCGTCGGAGTCGTTCGCCGACGTCAACGCGTAGTGCGCGATCGCGATCGGCGTCTGCATCTTCATCGACGCCCAGGCGGTCGTCGCGTGGGCCAGCCACTTGGTGTTGTTGTCGTTGTCGACCAGCTTCTCTTTGGTCTCGTTCGGCGGGTTGTCATCGCTCGCCGTGATCTGCGACACCTTCTCGGGGGGCGGCAGAGCGCCGGCCGGACGGGTGCCGATCAGGTTGGTGAACCAAGAAGAGTCGGCCTGGGCGCGAGCGGCGTCGTGGACACCGACGAAGCCGCCGCCGTCCTGGATGTAGGCCCGGAACGCGGCCTCCTCGTCGGGGGTCAGCGTCACGCCATTGGCCGACAGGAACACCACCCCGCGATAGTTCGCCAGGTTCTCGTAGGTGAAGACACTTGGGTCCTCGAACTCGTCGACGGAGAACCCGTTCTTCTCACCCAGCTTCTTGACCGCATCCGCGGCACGTTTGACGGGGTCGTCCTGTTTGGCGGCCGGCCCGTGGAAGACCAGCACTCGGACCGAGGTGTGGTCGCCCGGCCCCATGTCGCCAGGCTTGGCCTGCGCCTGCAGGGCAGGCAGCGTCGCCAATCCCAACATCAGCGCAACGCTCGACACAATGATCAGCACTCGGCGCCAGGCGGATGGTCGGGGCTGCAGGAAAAGGTCTCTTCGACCCATCGTTGCTCCTTGCTTGGAGAACTACATCGGCACCTTGGCCGTGACACCGGCGTCAATGGAGGCACGAACGCCGGCGGTGGCCGTCAGTCTCGGAACCGTCCGGCCGGCACGTGCCACCGGCGACGGTCGGCTCGGCCGTACCCGGCGCGCACCACGGCTGTCTCCGGCGGCGTGGTCCGCGCCGTCGTAACCGAGAGCGCCGGTGGACATCGGCTGAATGCGGTCGGGCAGCGCGAGGCGCCTGCCGGCCATGGCGGGATCTTTCGAAGCATCGCTGTGCCTTTCGCGGAGGACTCACGGATGACCGTCCGCACGGCCGCCCGGGGGCTCAGATCGGGCAGGCGGCGGACGTGCGTGTCGACCGGGGACTGGCTGTGGCATGCGGGCACCCCAGAACGGCCGACGTATGGTCACCGCGCCCGGGGCGCGGATCATGTTTGTCCAGATGCATCCGAACTCTTGGCGGAGCTTGCGACTCTTTCAACCTCAAGTCAAGAAGTAGCGCCGTAAATGGCCGGACTTTGTCATCTGAGTAGATAAAGTCTGGTGCGACTGTTACGGTAAGGGCCGTTTTGACTGGTATGGACCACTTTCCGCAGGCCCGAGACCCCCGACCCCACGCCGTTCAGGCCGACCTCGCCGTCGGCATCACGGACCGCCACAGCTCGCCTCACGCGGGTGGGGCGTCCTCACCGATTGGGGAACCATGACCGAGGTAGGCAGAGGTGTATCGCGGCGCTCGTTGTCCCGGCGCGCCTTCACCACGGCCGCGACGACCGCCGCGTTGGCTCCGCTCGTCGCGTCGAGTCGGGCGTCCGCTACGCCCGCGGCACAGACCGTCGGCAAGCCGGGCGACACCCGCCGCATGACTCTGTACGCGGAGAAGCTTCCGAACGGCCAGATGGGCTACGGCCTGGAGCCCGGCAACGCCACGATCCCCGGCCCGCTCATCGAGATGGCGGAGGGCGAGACCCTCGAAATCGAGATGGTCAACAACCTCGACGTGGCCGCCAGCCTGCATGTGCACGGCGTGGACTACGACACGGCCAGCGACGGCACGAAGATGAACAACAGCGTGGTGGAGCCCGGCGGCCGCCGCACCTACACCTGGCGCACCCACGCCCCGGGCCGCCATACCAGCGGCATCATCGAGCACGGCAGCGCCGGCTACTGGCATTACCACGACCACACCGTGGGCACCGACCACGGCACGGGCGGTATCCGAGCGGGACTCTTCGGACCGCTGGTTGTCCGCCGGAAGGGCGACATACTGCCGGACAAGCAGTTCACCGTCGTTTTCAACGACATGACGATCAACAACCGCGCGGCCAACGACGCACCCGAGTTCACCGCGAAGCTCGGCGAGCGGGTGGAGTTCATCATGATCACCCACGGGGACTTCTTCCACACGTTCCACATCCATGGACATCGGTGGGCCGACAACCGCACCGGTCTCCTGGAAAGCTCGAAGGACACGACCCGGATCATCGACACCAGGACCACCGGGCCGGGCGACTCGTTCGGCTTCCAGGTGATCGCCGGCCAGCGCGTCGGCCCCGGGGCGTGGATGTACCACTGCCACGTCCAGAGCCATGCCGACATGGGGATGGCCGGGGTTTTCATGGTGACCGACGCGGACGGGCACATGCCGGGCCACACCATGCCCCCGGGGGGCATGCCGCACTGACGCCCGGCCGCGGCGGCATGTCCATCCGTCGTGGACGCGACCCATGACCTGCCTTCGTGGCCTCGGCGTCGCGCCAGGATCCGGAACGCGAGGGGTCCGGATCCTGGCGCTCGCACGTCCAGCGGCCCGCGGCCACCACGAGCGAACTTCGTCCTGTAGAAAGAAAAAGATCGGCTTGTTTGGGCGAAAAAACTTCACGTTCACGCGAAAGGCGGGCTACGTTCACGTCATCTATCTCCCCAGGAGGATGCGTGGCGCAATTGACAGGGCGACCGGAGAACGCACATCAGGCGCGGCTTCTGTGTCTGCTTCGTGACGGGGGTAGGCGGTCGCGGGCTGAACTCGGCGACGTGGTTCACCTCTCCCGGTCCAAGCTCTTTCTCGAACTCGACCGTCTTGTCGCGTTGGGGCTGGTCGAGCAGGCGGGTCTGGCCGCGTCGCGGGGCGGTCGGCGGTCCGGGATCGTCCGGCTCTCTGGGCAATTGCGTTTCGCCGGTGTCGATATCGGAGCCACGTCGATCGATGTCGCGGTGACCAACGGAGAGCTGGAGATCCTCGGCCATGTGTCCGCGCCCTGCGATGTACGCGAGGGCCCGACCGTCGTCCTCGACCGGGCGCTCGACATGCTGGACAAGCTGCGCAGCGAAGGTCTGTTCCGGGAGATCCACGGTGTCGGCATCGGGGTCCCCGGTCCGGTCAGCTTCCGCGACGGGGTACCCGTGGTGCCGCCGATCATGCCCGGCTGGGACCGGTTTCCCGTGCGCGAGGTGGTCGGTCAGCGGCTGGGTTGCCCCGTCCTGGTGGACAATGACGTCAACATCATGGCGCTCGGCGAGCTACACGCCGGGTCGGCTCGCTCGATCGACGACGTCCTGCTGGTCAAGATCGGAACCGGTATCGGATGCGGGATCCTCGTCAAGGGCGAGATCTACCGCGGGATGTCCGGCAGCGCGGGCGACATCGGGCACGTCCGGGTCGACGACGACGGGCCGGAGTGCGCCTGCGGCAATGTCGGTTGTCTCGAGGCGTATTTCGGCGGTGCCGCACTGGCTCGCGACGCGATGGCGGCGGCGCGCTCCGGCCGTTCACCGTACCTGGCCGATCGGCTCGACCAGGGTGCCGCGCTCACCGCGGCCGACGTGGCCGCCGCTGCCGCGGCCGGTGACGCCGCCGCCGCCCAGATGGTCCGGGAGGGTGGCCGGCGGGTCGGACAGGTGCTCGCCGGCATCATCAGCTTCTTCAATCCCGGTCTGGTCGTCATCGCCGGCGGCGTGGCCCGGCTCGGGCACACGCTGCTCGCGGAGGTCCGCAGTGTCGTGTACCAGCGGTCAGCGCCGCTCGCGACCGAAAACCTGCCGATCGTGCTCTCCGAGCTCGGGGACACCGCCGGTGTCATCGGGGCGACACGGCTCATCAGCGACCATGTGTTCTCCGCGTCCTGAACAAGAGGCGGGGTCGTTCAGGCCCCGAGCAGCCACAGGCAGACCCGGAGACTTTGTCCTTGTGGAAGAGAAAGTGTGGCCGTATCAGGACATAGATCTCGCCGGTCCCGACAAAGTTAGGTACGTTTCGCGCGTAACCCCTTGGAGGACGCGTGACGCGGATGACCGCCCGGCCGGAGAACGTGCACCAGACACGGCTGCTGCGCCTGCTACGCGATGACGGGGCGCGGTCGCGGGCCGAGCTCGGCGACGTCGTGCACCTCTCCCGCTCCAAGCTCGCCGTAGAGCTCGGCCGGCTCGTCGAACTAGGGCTCGTCGAGCCGGCCGGCCTCGCGGCGTCCCGGGGCGGACGGCGTTCGAACATCGTGCGGCTCTCGCGCCGGCTCCGGATGATCGGCATCGACATCGGCGCGACGTCGATCGACGTCGCGGTCACCGACGGCGGGCTGGAGATTCTCGGCCACGTCTCCATGGAGTGCAACGTGCGCGAGGGCCCGGACGTCGTGCTCGACCACGCCCTCGAACTCCTCGGCAAGCTGCGCGGCCAGGGACTGGTCGAAGAGATCCACGGCGCCGGGATCGGCGTGCCCGGCCCGGTCAGCTTCCGCGACGGTGTGCCGGTGGTACCCCCGATCATGCCCGGCTGGGACCGTTTTCCGGTGCGCGAGGTGATCAGCCAGAAGCTCGGCTGCCCTGTGCTCGTCGACAACGATGTGAACCTCATGGCGCTGGGCGAGGTCCACGCCGGCCTGGCCCGATCGGTGGATGACTTCCTGCTGGTCAAGATCGGCACGGGTGTCGGCTGCGGGATCGTGGTCGACGGTCAGATCTACCGCGGGATGTCCGGCAGCGCCGGCGACATCGGGCACATCGCGGTCGACGACAGCGGGCCGACCTGCGTGTGCGGGAACGTCGGCTGCCTGGAGGCCTACTTCAGCGGTGCCGCGCTCGCGCGAGACGCTCTCGTGGCTGGGCGGTCGGGGCGCTCGGCGTTCTTCGTGCAGCGCCTGGAGCAGGCGGGCGAGCTGACCGCGATCGACGTCGCGGACGCCGTGGCGGCCGGCGACCCGGTCGGCGTGAAGATGGTCCGCGAGGGCGGCCGGCGCGTCGGGCAGGTTCTCGCCGGACTCACCAGCTTCTTCAACCCCGGCCTGGTCGTCATCGGCGGTGGCGTCGCGGGCCTCGGGCACGTCCTGCTTGCGGAGATCCGCAGCGTCGTCTACCGCCGCTCCCCGCCACTGGCGACGGGGAACCTACCGATCGTGCTTTCCGAACTCGGGGACACCGCCGGGGTTCTTGGGGCGACCCGGCTCATCAGCGACCACATCTTCTCGGCCACGTAGGCGGATCCCCGCCGGTACAGGAGAGCTCGATGCCCGAACCACCGTTGCTCGTCATGCGCGGCATCGTGAAAGAGTTCCCCGGCGTCCGGGCGCTCGACGGAGTCGACCTGGAGGTGCGCGAGGGCGAGGTCCACTGCCTGCTGGGGCAGAACGGTGCCGGCAAGTCGACGCTTGTGAAGGTGCTGTCAGGCGCCCACCAGCCCGACTCCGGCGACATCGTCTGGCGGGGAGCGAAGACAACGGAGTTGACCAGCCCCACCGCGGCCTTGCGGCTCGGCGTCGCAACGATCTACCAGGAGCTCGACCTCGTCGACGGCCTGTCGGTCGCGATGAACATCTTCCTCGGCCATGAGCAGGCGAGGCTCGGTTTCACCCGTCGCGGTGAGATGAACCGCGCCGCGCGGGCGTTGCTCACCCGGCTCGGGCACGGCGAGATCTCCCCGTCCGCCGAGGTCGGCCGGCTGTCCGCGGCGGGCCGCCAGATCGTCAGCATGGCACGGGCGCTCTCGTACGACGCCCGTCTCATCGTCATGGACGAGCCGTCGGCGGCACTCGCTCACGACGAGGTCACGAACCTGTTCCGCGTCATCCGCCA
>DASQPY010000371.1:0-18135 GCA_035643735.1 Actinoallomurus sp.
CGCTAGGGATATCCACCAGTGGTTCGAAACGCGGGGCCGGGTGCCGTTCGGGCACCCGGCCCCGCGCCGTTCTGCCGTTCGCCGGCCGCTGTACGGGGCGATGCCCCGGATCCGGCGGTCTCGGCTGTGGCCCCGTGGCTCAGTGCTCCGGGAGGCCGATGTAGCGGCCCAGGCCACGCATCGCGTAGTCGAACGTCGCGTGCCGGTCCGTGATCACGTTGTTGTACTGCCCGAACAGCTCGAAGCTCACCGCGCCGTACAGCCCCGGCCAGACGGTCACCGCCCGCGCGACGATGTCGTCGGGGAGCCCCGGCAGCACCGCCTCCCGTATCCTCTCCGCGTCCGCGCCGAACGACTCCGGTGCCGGTGGGTAACCGCCCGGTGGGTCGAGCAGGCGCCCGCGATGGGCGTCGGCGATGACCCGGCCGAAGACCAGGGCGTCCCGCATCGCGGGCCCGACGGTGTCCTGCGGTGCGCTGTAGCCGGGCACCGGCGAGCCGTGGAGCAGCGCGTACTCGTGCGGGTGCGCCAGCGCCCAGTCGCGTACGGCGTGGCAGATCGCGAGCCACCGGCCAAGGTGATCCTCGCGCGGGCAGGCCGCCTCGGCCTTCTCGACCGCGTCTCCCACGGCGTTGTAGCCGTCGATGATCAAGGCGGTGAGCAGGTCGTCGCGGCTCGGGTAGTAGCGATAGATCGCCGAGGAGGCCATGCCCATCTCGCGGGCGACGGCCCGGAGCGAGAGGCCGGCCGCGCCGTCGCGCGCCAGATGGCGCCGGGCGATCTCGGTGATCTCCTCGATCAGTTCGGCCCGCACCCGCTCTCTCGCCGTGCGACTCGCGTTCATGCCACGACCTTAACAGAGCATCGCGCCGAAACGAGAGCATTGCTCTGCGCGGTTGCCGGCACGCGGCGGCCTGGGGCGAGGCGGTCAGGAACACCGCCAGCACCCGTGCCCTGATCTCCTGCTCGGCGCCCACCGGTCCGTACGCGGACAGCAGCGCCGTACGGGCCGGTCCGCTGAAGCCGCCGTAGGCCGGCGACAGGTCGACCGAACGGTCGGCCACGCACAGGTCGCCCCAGTCGATCACTCCGGCCGCGCGCCCGTTCTCGTTCACGAGCAGATGGCGAATGTGCAGGTCACCGTGGGAGACCGAAACGGGACCGGTGTGCGGCTTGATGCGATCCCCAGCGGCGAGGAGCCGCTCGACCGCGGGGTCGGGCTCCCAGCGGCCGTCGCGTACGAGCCGGTCGAGTCGCTCGCGTGCCAGCGGTGAACGCACGGAGGGTTCGGCCCGCCTCATCGGGTCGCGTGGCAGGTCGGCACCGTCCACCGGTCCGGGCTCGTGCAGCACCCGCAGGAACGCCCCGACGTCGGCCGCGGCGGCCACCCTGTCCTCGTCGAGCCTGCCGGACTCCGCGAGCTCCCGGCCGGGAATGTGCCGGGCACCCCAGAACGGCCACGGGAACTCGGGCGACGGACCCCCGACGAGCTCGGGTACGGGCACGGGCAGCGGTAGCCGGGGAGCCAGTCGCGGAAGGAATTCGATCTCGCGCCAGATGCCGGGCAGCGCGATCGAGCGACGAGGAAACCGGAAGACCCACTCCCCGCCGAGGAGGAAGACGGTGTTGTCCCAGCCGGTGGCCAGCTCCTCGACCGGCGCTCCGCGCAGCCGGGGGAAGCGGGCGCCGATGAGCGCGGCCGCCCTGCCGGCGGAGACGGTGTGCTCGGGCTCCCATTCGGGTGCCGCCATTGCTCCGCCCACGGCGCGACGCTACCGCACGACTGCGATGCGTACTCGCGATCACCGGCCCTCTAGGGTGGGGAACCGTTCACGGAAACCGTACGAGGAGGGCACAGCATGGAGTCCGAGTCAAAGGACCGGGACGACGAGCGCACGGCGCAGGAGCGCAAGGACGACCACGTCCGCACCGCCACCGACCTGTCCGACCGCGCCGCCGAGTCCGTCGGCCGACGCTACGACGGCACCAAGGAGAGCGTCCACGAGGCCCACGGCCAGGACCAGGACGACGACAGCGCCGAGAACGACTCCGACGCCTGAGTCACCCACCGGCTGGGAACGGATGAGGTACGCCGGGCCACCACACGACCTCCGGGGAGGGACGCGGCGAGCGGCGGTCGAATCCCGGCATCAGGCCGTCAGTGGGCGACGCGGCCCGCGGCGGGGCCGCACCATTCGCTCAGGGCCGTACGGATCGCGGCCGCGCGGCCCGCGCGGTCGGAGTCGACCGCGGCCCACGCGATGTAGCCGTCCGGCCGTACCAGTACCACGTTGCGCGTCATCCCTCCCGCCGTCACCAGGTCCACGCGGTCGGACCAGCCGGTGACCGGCAGGGCCGGCTTCGCGGCGTCCGGGGGCATCACCAGCAGGAACCGGCCCGGGCGCAGGGCGCCGTACAGGGTTCGCGACGTGCCGCCGGCCAGCGGGATGTCCGGAGCGCGACGGCCGGTGAGCGGATGGGCGCCGGGCAGGGCCGGGTATGCCAGGTCGATGCCGGAGACCGCGCCGGCCATGCGCCGTGAGACGGGACGGATTCGTGCCGCCGCCGTGACGACCGTGTCGCGGAGCGCGCGCAGGGGCCATGGCCGCATCAGGGCCGCGCGCAGGATCACGCCGCTGGTGCGCAGCACGCGCCGGCCGACCGGGTACCGCTCCTCGTGGTACGTGTCGAGCAGCCCCTCGGGCGCCCAGCCCCGTACGGCGGCGGTGAGCTTCCAGGCGAGGTTGACCGCGTCCTGCAGCCCGGTGTTCATCCCCATGCCGCCGGCCGGGGAGTGCACGTGGGCGGCGTCGCCGGCGAGGAACACCCGGCGGTCGCGGTAGCGCGGCACCTGGCGCTCGTCGCTGTGGAACCTTGAGATCCAGCGCGGGTCGTGCAGGCCGAGGTCTCTGCCCAGGACGCGCCGGGTCAGCTCGCGGAGCTCCTCGAAGTCGACCGGTTCGCCATCCGGAAGCTGGTTCCGGCGGTTCCAGGCGATCATGCGGTGCCAGCCGTCGCCGAACGGCACGATGAACACGAACCCGTCGCCGGTGGCCCTGGCCGTCACGGTGTCCGGCGGCGGGTCGAGGAGCCGCAGGTCGCAGAGCATCACCGACCGTACGGCCGCCTGACCGGGGAAGGGCAGGCCGAGCTCGTGCCGCACGAGGCTGTGCGCGCCGTCCGTGCCCACGAGGTAGCGCGCCCGCAGCGTGCGCACCTCGCCTCCGGGCTCGCGCACGGTCAGGTCGACGCCCTCCGGGTCCTGGCTCAGCGCGAGCGCCTCGGTGCCGGTCACGATCTCGGCGCCGAGGGCGCGCGCCCGCTCTCCCAGCAGGCGCTCGGTCTCGTACTGCGGCGTTATCAGCACGAACGGGAAGCGGGTCGGCAGGTGGAAGAAGTCGAGTCCGAACGGGCCCAGGCGCGAGACCGGCAGACCGGTCGCGACCAGATCGTCGGCCATTCCCCGGGAGCCGAGCAGCTCCAGCGTTCGAGCGTGCACACCGAAGGCCCGGGTGAGGTTGGAGGCCTGGCCGCGGCGTTCGATGACGGCGCAGGAGACGTCGGTCGCGGCCAGATCCCCGGCGAGCATCAGTCCGGTCGGGCCGCCGCCCACGATGAGCACATCAATGACGGGACGCACGTCATTCCCCCGAGTCGTCTACCGGCGCGATCACCCGCGGTGACCATCACTGATGACGACCTTCCCCGGAATGCCGTCCGCCGCACCTCGGTGTGTGCGCCTCAGGCCGCTATTCGCGCCTGTCGCGCGCGCCTCGGTGCTCGTCGCCCTCGACCTCGCGCCTGACCTCGCGTTCGGCGCGTTCGCGTGCCTCGGCGAAGTAGCGGCCCGGGTTGCTGATCATGCGCTCGGAGCGGTCGTCGGAGTCCTGTACGACTATCTCGTCCGGCATGGCCCCACTCCCCTTCCTCCCTAAGTGTCCGGTCATGTCGGTCAAAAAACAACGGATATCAACGTACGAGGCGGCGGAGCCCTTCCTCGGTCGCTCCGTATGCCAGGGCGTCGGCGAGCAGCCCGGCCAGGAGCCGTACGAACGGGATCTCCGAACGGCTGACCCCACCGGCGTTCATGGCATCCACCGTGAGCATGCCGTACGGCGTCTGCCCGGCCACGACGGGAACGGCGACGAACGAGCGGTAGCCGTGCTCGGCGGAGCCGTGCCAGCCCGCCGGGGGATGCCGGTCGACGTCGGAGGACTGGAGATGGTCGTTGTTCCGGATCATTGCCAAGACGGAGTCGCCCTCGGGGGTGCCCTCCTGGAAGACCGTCACCGGCGCGTCCGCGCGGCCGGCGTACTGGACGGGCTCGAGTCTTCTCGGCCGTCCCTCGGCGATGTGGAACCAGCACGCCCGCACCCGGTGGCCCTTGATGAGGTGCGCCGCGGAGTCGAGGATCATCGGGATCGTCGCCTCCCGCAGGTTCCCGCGCTCCTGCTTGCTCGTCGCCGTGGCGATGCGCCCGAGCTGACGCACGATCGGGTCGAGCGCGTCGTTGATCGTGACCCGCATCTCGACCGCCGCGTCGATCGCCGCCTGGTGCGCCTCCTTGCGCTGTCTCTCCTTGCGGATCTGCTCGTAGCCGGGGACGGCGGCACCGACGACGGTCATGAGGATGCCGAGTGCGACCCAGTACGGCTTCAGCGCGCCGTCATTGGCCGCCCCGGCGCCCGACACCGCCGCCAGGGCGACGGAGACGACACCGACGGTCGTCGTGAGGTAGAGCCGCTTCTTGGGGGGAATGCGCACTCACGGCACATTATTGGATCATTGCCGAGTTACATGCATCCCCCGGCGAAACGCGCGACCGCGCCACCATTTCGGGACGAACATTTCCTGCGCCTTTGTAGGCCGAAGACCGTTCTGGCCTCGCCGCCCGCGTCCGCGAGGTCTGGGCGAGCGAGAGCGGCGAGGCACCGGACGGGTCAGCCGAACGGCGGTGCGGGCGGAGGGGTCGGCTTGGTGTCGGTCCACTTCACCGAGCGGGCGGCCGCGTAGTTGATGACGAAGCCCGGCTTCATCTCCGAGTACGGGCCGCCGGGCCTGGTCAGCTCCTCCTGTCTGGACAGCAGCGCGCCGGTGTGCTCATCAAAGATGATCACTTGGCGAGCGCGGTAGGTCCCCTGCTCGGCCTTTGGCCCGCCGTACTCCCCGGTGGCCGTCACCGCGCCGTCGTCGGAGGCCATCGCGACGCCCGGGCGGCCCAGCGGGTCGGTGGCGTGGCCGATCGCACGGATGCCCTGCTGGGCGGCCAGTGCCCGTATCAGGCCCGCCCGTATGCCCGACGGGATCGGGGACCTCAGGAGTGCCGCCACCGCCGCGACCTTGGTGATGGGGAGCACCCGGAAGGACCTGACAATACGCTCCTGGGCCGGCGTCGGCCGGCGCCCCGGCCGGACGGCCATCGCCCGCAACGCCAGCGCCCGCCGGCTCAGGAACATCTCGGCGAGCTTGCCCGGGTCGGTCGGCAGGTTCTGCAGGTCCTCGGCCGACCTCCCGCCCAGGAGCCCCCCGCCACCGGTGTCCTGGCCGTCCACGTGCCACTTCGTCGCCTTGGCGGTGTAGGTGTAGTAGTGGTCGCTCGACCAGACGTGGAAGCTCGACGGCGACCCGGCCTTGCGCCACATTGCCGCGTCCTGCGCGGTCGCCGGGCGGGGCGGAGGATCCCCTGTCATGTGGTGCCTTTCCATGGCGCGGAGGGCGGTCACCTAGGTATCAACCGCAACCGGCTTTCGCTTTCCCGCCTTCGGGGCGCGGTTCGGGCGGCCTCGCCGCCGAGCCGGTGATCCGGCCGCGAGACGAAGGTCCCGGCCGGGCTCCCGCGAGGTCCCGCGGATGCTCCGGCGGCCGGGCGGCTCCAGGGGACAAACCGGGGCGAAGGTCCCATCTCTGACTTCCGTGCGGCCCTGCCCCGAACGGGGTCGCACGAATGAGCATGGAGGACATGCCGACATTGCGCGACCTCCATGAACGCTTCCACCGGGGCGACCGGGCCCGCGCGTACGAGCCGGCCCGCCCGTCAGAGCCCGTCGCGATCGACGACCCGCCGTCGGCACTCCTCTCTTCGGAAAGGCGTGACATGGCAAAGATCGCGATCATCGGGGAAAGCGGCAAAGTACTCGGCTTCGGTCTCACGGACGCGATCATCCTGCCCGCGGAGGAACCCGAGGCCGTACTCGCAGCCTGGCAGTCGCTGGGCGAAGACGTCGCCGTCGTAGTGCTGACCTCGCGCGCGGCACGGACCCTGGCCGGCCGGACGGCGTCGTGGCCGCTCACGGCGGTGATGCCGCCGTGAGCCGGCCATAACCCACCCCCGCGGCCCGGATGGGGCCGGCCGCGACCGGGAAGACCGATGGGGGGACAGATCAGTGGGGAAGAGGTGAACGGGCCATGCCAGCCAAATCCGGTGAGTGTGCGCTCGGTGGCGACATAACGTCTGTGATCTTCGGCGTGGACGGGGTCGTCATCGACAGCGCGCGCGCCTCGGCGGGGGCGTGGAAGACGGTGCTCGACCCGTTCCTACGGACGTACGCGACCGCGCACCAGACCGCGTTCGTGCCGTTCGACGTGCGCCGCGACTATCTGCGCCACATCCATGGAAAACCGAGGCTGGCGGGGGTACGTGACTTCCTTGCGTCTCGGGACATCACTCTGCCCTACGACGACCTGCGCGGGCTGACGATGCGTCACGAGGAGTTCTTTCTCGCCGAGGTCCACCGGCACGGCGTGAGCCCGTTCGGCTCCGCCGTGACGTTGATCCGTGAGTGCCGCAGGCACGGAATCCGCGCGGCGGCGGTCTCCACGCAGCGGCACGGCACCGAGGTGCTCAGGAGCGCGGGCGTGGTGGCCATGTTCGACATCGTTCTGGACGGTCTCGACGCGCCCGGAAGCGGGCTGCCGACCTGTCCTGACGCGGCGCTGTTCGTTCAGGCCGCACTCCGCCTGGGCGCCCAGCCGAGGCATACCGCGGTGATCGAGGAGACCAGCGCGGCGGTGACGGCGGCCCAGCGCGGCGGCTTCGGGCTGGTGGTCGGCGTCGACCGGCTCGGTGGTTCCCGGCTCGGCGAGCACGGCGCCGACCTCGTCGTGACGGACGTGGGTGAGCTGCGGCTGCGCGGCAGGCACCACGCGGCCTGACCCGGCCGGCCCTGCTCTCCCGACTACAGCCGGGCGCGCGGCAGCTTCGGGGTGGTGTCCTCGCGCGCGTACGTCAGGTGGTCGATGACCGTGATGACGCCGTCGACGTGCGCGATGGCCTCGGCGAGCCGCAGCGCGGCGGAACGGCGTTCGAGATGCCCGCTGATCGTGACCGCGCCGCCGACGACCCTCACGTCGAACCGCCCGGACGGCATCCCCAGGGTGTGCTCGATGATGCCGTACAGGATCTCGCCGCGAATGTCCTCGTCCGGCCGCTCGTACACGGCCAGCAGGTCGGATCGGGTGATGACCCCCGTGAGCCGTCCGGTCACGGCGTCGACCACGGGAAGCTGGTGGATACGGTGCCGGTACATCGCGCGTGCCGCCTCGCGGGCCGGCGTCGTCGCGGTGACCGTTATGGCCGGCGAGGTCATCAGCTCGGTGGCGAGCATCCCCGCGCCCTCACACCGGTCCCGGTGCCGGAACCTGCCGAGGAGCCTGCCCCGGCCGCTCTGAGCGGCTCCGTCGCCCAGCAGCAGGTCGTAGTTGGAGATCAGGCCGATGACCCGGTCCTGTGAGTCGATGACCGGCAGCGACGAGATAGAAAAACGCCGCATCGCCGCCGCGATCTCGGCGAACCTCGCCCGCTCGCGGACGGCGACGACCTGGTCCCTCATCACGTCCGCGACGCATACCCCCGCTCTCACCCGACTCCCTTCTCCGGCACTCGCTCACACGCCGGTGTGGGGACCAGCCAGCGCAGCCATTCACGGTCGCCCTGGACCGCGAGACGCGCGAGGTGGGTGCCATCGCCCCTGGACTGGCTACAGTGCGCGAGCATCGCGTACCGCTGGATCGTCCTGCGCACCCGCAGCTCGAAGTCGATCCTCCGCTCCGCGTCGCCGGTCACCGACAGGCCGGTGGCCTCGCGTACGGACCTGGCCACCGCGTGCGGCAGCGTCCAGCCCAGTACGGGTATGGCGAGTTCGCGACCCGCGCGGCAGGCGACGTTCGCGGCGGTGCGGTCGCCCACCCGGCCATCGACCGTGACGAGCAGGTCCACGCGCCACTCATGGATCATCCGGATCACCCGTTCGGCGAGCTGCGCGATCGGCAGGCGCCGGAGTTCGGCCTCCGGGTAGTCGGCCAGCAGGCAGTGCGCCGCCCGCAGGGCGGACGCGGCCGCGTCGAACTCGAACGGCCGGATCGACCCCAGCCGTTCCATCGAGTCGTTGAAGGGCGAGGCGTCCCCCCGGCTGAAGGCCAGCACGCTGACCTCGCTGCCGCCGACGCGGAAGGCGTCGAGCACCGCCCCCAGGTAGCAGGCCTCGTCACCGGGCCGGGACACGACGGCCAGGACGCTTCTGGCCTCCGGGAGCGTCCTGCGAAGCCGGCCGGGCGCTCCCGCCATCCATTCCTCGTGTGCTTTCGATGACGGCCTCGCTTCGATCTCCGCGCCCATCTGTGTTGCCCCCCGTCGTGGTCTCTCCTATCTCGAGGATCGCCCTGCGCGCCGGATGCTGTGAGCGGCGAAAGTCCCGGGTCACCGGGACTTCGGCCATTGAGCGGCCGATCATGGCTCAGCTCCAGGGCCGTACGATCGCCACTGAGCACGGGGCCTGCTCGAGCATGGCGCTGCTGACCGCGCCGAGCCGGAGTCCCGCGACGCCACCGAGCCCCCGGCCGCCCAGCACGAGCAGCGCGGCGTCCGCGGCGGCGCCGAGGAGCGCATGCCGCGGCGTCCGCATCGCGAGGGCGGTCTCGGCGTCCACATAGGGATACTTCTCCCGCCAGGGCGACACGGTCCGCTCCAGCCGGCCGGCCGCCATGACGCGCAGCTCCTCCGGGTCGGTGATCATCCCCATCTCGGCCGACGCGATCGCCTCGGGCTCCCAGCAGCCGAACACCGCCCGCAGCCGCTGTCCGCGCAGCGCCGCCTCCTCGAACCCGAACGCGAGGGCGGCGTCCGACGCGGCGGAGCCGTCGACCCCGACCACCACCGGCCGGCCGCGGTCGGCGACGCACCGTACGACGATCACGGGGCAGTGCGCGTACGCGGGAAGCTGGACGGCGGAAGAGCCGGCGGCCAGCCCGGCGAAGCCGCCCTCGCCGTGCGTGCCGATCAGGGCGAGTGAGGCGTTCTTGGACTGGTTGACCAGCATCGCCGGTGCGGGCCCGGCGACAAGCCGGCCCTGCGTGCGGGTCCGCGGTGAGACCTCCCGCGCGATGAGAACACCCTTGTCCAGCACGTGCTGGGCCATCTTGCGCACCGTGTCCAGGGCATCCGGCCCGGAGGGCGGCACGGGATAGGGCCAGTGCCAGGCGTGACACACGGTCAGCGGCAGGCGCCTCAGCCGCGCCTCGTCGGCGGCCCAGCGCAGCGCGCGTTCACTGGCGGCCGAGCCATCGAAGCCAACGAGCACATAGGACCCGTCGAATCGGTTCATCTCTCCCTCTTCCAGCCTCTTCCAGGGTCGTGGGGAGAGCGGCGTGCCAAAAGAGGCCGAAGGTCCCCCGATACCGGCCCGCCCGGCCCTGACACGCTCTCAGCGCGCCGTCAGAACATGGTGCGTACGGCTCGAGCCGCCCGGGACGCCGCCCCGGCGGGGAAACACGGCGCCAGTGGACTCGTGTGGACTGGCGACCCTCCCGGGTCGGGCCCGGAGCCCTTAGTCTGCGGAGTAAAGGCCGTTGCGGAGGTGTCCGATGCGAACCTTCACGATCCAGCTTCTGGGCGTCATCCGTTACCTGCGCCCCGACGGCAACCTGCTGCGACGTCCGGTCGACCGCACTCACGTCCGGGCAATGGTCACCCTATGCCTGCTCTTCCTCGTCCTCGCGCCGCTCGTGGCCGTGGTGACCGCGCGCCTCGCCGGGGACGCCGGGCTGCGAGCGGAACGGCTACAGGCGCACAACCGCCACCAGGTGAACGCGGTCGTGCTCGGCGTGTCCCCGAAGGGCGTGCTCGACCAGACCGTACGGATCGGCTGGCATGACGCCTCCGGCGCCGCCCACACCGCCGTCGTGCCGAACAACGGCGGCTCGACGGTCGGCGCGCACCGGTCCGTCTGGATCGACCGCACCGGAAAGCTGACCTCGCGGCCGCGCAAGCACTCTCAGACGGTCGCCGACAGCGTCATGGCCGCGCTGACCGCCGTCACCCTGCTCGGGCTGCTGCACTCGGCCGCCCGTACGCTGGTCGACCGGCGGCTCGAACGCCGCCGGCTCGAGCTGTGGGAGCGCGAATGGGCCGCCGTCGCCCCGCGCTGGACGGGCCTTCCCTGACGGATCGCGGCCCTCGCGCCGGCCGTGGACACACCCCGCGGATCGCACCAGGGACCAAGGTCCTGAGGATCGCCGACGTTCGTACCGCTCTGAACCGAGGAACGCCTCCTAACGTGAGGACACAGGCCGGAGACCACCGGCCCGCACGGATGACGGGGCCAGGGCATGACGATTCGGGTATTCCTGCTGGACGACCACGAAGTGGTCAGGCGTGGCGTCGCGGCACTGCTCGAGTCCGAGTCCGACATAGAGATCGTCGGAGAGGCGGCCACCGCCGCCCACGCGATCGCGCGGATCCCGGCGGTACGGCCCGACGTCGCCGTCCTGGACGTGCGCCTGCCCGACGGCGACGGGGTGGGCGTCTGCCGCGAGATCCGCTCTCGCCTGCCCGGCATCGCCTGCCTGATGCTCACGTCGTTCTCCGATGAGGAGGCGCTCTTCGACGCGGTCATGGCGGGCGCCGCCGGATACGTGCTGAAGCAGATCCACGGGTCCGATCTCGTCTCGGCGGTCCGTACGGTCGCCTCCGGGCAGTCGCTGCTCGACCCGCACAGCACCGCCCAGATGCTCCACCGCCTGCGCGAGCGCCAGACCCGCAAGGACCCCCTGTCCACCCTGTCCGACCAGGAGCGCCAGATCCTCGAGCTGATCGGCGAGGGCCTGACCAACCGCCAGATCGGCGAACGGCTGTTCCTGGCGGAGAAGACGGTCAAGAACTACGTCTCGAACCTGTTCACCAAGCTCGACATGCGGCGTCGTACGCAGGCCGCGGCCTTCGTGGCCCAGCTCAAGGCGAGCGGCGACCGGTCAAGGGACGAGTAGGCGGTCACTCACAGCTCGCCCCTCGTCAGCTCCGTCACGGACCGGCGGGCGGGACCCTCGTGAGCGACCCCCAGACGCATGATCATCTGCGGGTACGCGCCGTCGCAGAACCGGCTCCGGATGAACTCCCGCAGCTCGGGCACCTCCAGCGCCTGGCTGTGGAAGGCCGCCGAGACCTCGTACTCGGCCGCGCACAGCAGGATCCGCTGCAACGCCTCCCCGGCGCACAGCCAGTCGTCCCTGTCGTCCCCGTCGGTCACCAGCAACGCCACGACCCCGTTCGCGTCCCGCTGCTCGGCGCCGGCCTGGCCCCAGCCCTGACCGCGCGCGAAGTCGCACCCGGCGAAGTCCGGGTCGATACGCGCCGACTCACGTGGGCACGGCTCCTCCGCCCCGAACGGCGCGATCGGCCCGGCCGGCGCTGCCAGCCGGTCCCCCGGCGCCCAGCGGGCCACCTCGGCGGCGTACGCCGGGTTCTGCCGCTGGACCTGCTCGGCCGCCTCGGTCAGGGCGGCGAGCGCGATCCGGGCCCTCGGGTCGGCCACGATCCGCAGGGAGGCCTGTTCGCAGTAGGCGTGCCCGCGGAGCGCCTGCAGCAGGCCGATCGGCAGGCCACCGGGCCGGAACCCCCCGCTGTGCGTGTGCCTGCGTCTGACCTGGGCGTACATCTGGCGTTCCTCGGCGGTGACCTGCTTCTCCGCACCGACCCCGACATCGGCGATCAGGCCGGGTCTGCGACGGTCGGACCGCAGGCGTACCTCCGGAATCCGCCCGATGTTGCGCACGGCGAGGCGCAGCGTGTAGAGCGCCGCTCCGCAGCTGATGAACATCTCGCGGCCACGGGGATCGGCCACGTCCAGCCTGCGGTCGGCGTCGGCGTGCACGGTGACGGTCGAGCCGCGCGTGCCGAACCACCACGGCTGGGTGTCGTACACCGACGGCGCCCATACCGCGGCGTCGACGAGAAAGTGCGCGATCTCGTCCGCTCGCGGTGTCTGCACGGAATTCATGTGCGCTCCCCGTCCGTCGTAGGTCTTCAGCGCACCATCCGCGCCCGGAGACCGGCAGAGACGAAGGTCCCGGCGACCAGGGACCTGCGGCCGGATCAGACCAGATCAGCCCCGTGACGGCACGACCGCCAGCGGGCAGTGGGCGTGGTGCAGGAGGCCGTGGCTGACCGAGCCGAGCATGAGACCCGCGAAGCCGCCGAGTCCGCGGGTGCCCACCACGAGGAGATCGGCCCGGGCCGAGACGCCCGCCAGGATCCGCACCGGCCGCCCGTGGACGACCTCGGTGACCACCTGGACCTCGGGGTACTTGTCGCGCCAGGGCGCGAGCACCTCGTTCAGCCGGTGTGTCTGCCCCCCGGCGATCTGCTCGAGGTCATAGACCAGCGGCGTCATGCCGCCGAGCCCGGTACCGGGATCGGACCAGACGTGCACGGCCCGCAGGTGTGCCCCGCGCAGCGCCGCCTCCTCGAACGCGAAGGCGAGCGTCGATTCGCCGGCCGGCGGCCCGTCGACGCCGACCGCGATCTCCTGTCGCATGACGGGCTCCACGTGGCGTACCACCACGGCCGGCACGGACGTGTGCGCCACCACCTGGAGCGCCGTGGACCCCAGCAGCAACCCGGCGACCGTGCCCACGCCGTGGCTGCCGATCACGACCATGGACGCGTCTCGCGTCCGTTCGAGCAGCATGCGCGCCGCCCCGCCGGGCGCCGGCTCCCCCTCGACGGCGAGCCCGCTCACGCGCGTACGCGCCGTCTCGACGGCCTCCCCGATGACCTCCTGACCGCCGGCGAGCAGCCACTCGCGTACCGAGACGAGCCGGGGATCGACGTTCTCGTCATAGAGCCAGGGAGGCATGGCGTGCACGATCCGCAGGGGTGAACGCCGCAGCGCGGCCTCTTCCGCGGCCCACTCGACCGCCCGCAGGCTGTGGCGCGAACCGTCCGCGCCCACGATGATCGCTTTCATGGCGGCCCCTTCCGCCGATCGGTCCACCTCCATCGAACCGAGTGGCCGTGGAGTGACCGCAGGGCCGGATGGTCCAGGACGCAGCGACGATGGTCCTGTTCGAAGGTCCCGCGAATCACCCATGAACAGACCATGACCGGCCATCCGTCATGTCATGGGGACCGCGCCGCAGCCGGAATGCCAGGTCCGATCGGCGGGCGCGAGGATCCACTGCCACCAGGGCGGTTCCGCGATTAAAGCCGCCCCGTCAAACCCGTCCAATAACGGTCAAGGTGTGGCATATACCACTTTGTCACTATTGCGTCTGACGATGCGGACATGTGAGGTTGAAATAGGCGATGAGGCACAAAAGCCGCAATTGCCCGGCATGACAATGACGGTCATGCCGCCGTACCTACCAGGGGGGAAATTCATGGCGATTTCGAAGCGACTCGCGCTTGTCATCTCCGGTGCGGCCTTCGCGGGCGCGGCCGCACTCACGACGGGCGCGGCGACGCCGGCGGGCGCGGCCACGACACACGCTCCGGCCACCGGTCAGCACGTCAGTCTCGTGTCATGGTTCGGCTGCGGCTGGGGGGGCTGCGGCTGCGACGACGACTGCGACTGGGACTGCTGGGACTGGTGCTGACGGACCTGCCCTCGACCAACCGGTGACCAACCCGGGGGCCTCGTACCGAGCCGGTACGAGGCCCCCGCCTGTGACCGCCGGTCAGGACGCGGCGCGGCCGGAGAACAGCGCCGGGACCTTTCCGAGGGCGGCGGCCGCGGCGGCGTCGTCCACCTGCCGGCGGGCGTCGCGCTCGGCCTCGACCTGGCGCAGGTAGTGCTCCGTCTCGCGCTTCACCGTCTCGGCGTCCCAGTCGAGGTACGGCGCGATGAGCGCGGCGACCTCCGGTGCCGCGGCGGCGCCCTGGTCCCACTCCTCCATCGAGGCGCGCAGCCGGCGGCGCAGCACGTCCTCGATGTGCAGCGCGCCCTCGTGCGTCACGGCGTAGACCGCCTCGGCCTTCAGGTAGTCCATGGCGGAGGGGATCGGCTCGCCGAGCGAGGGATCGGCCTCGATGAGCTCCAGCAGCTCGTCCACGCACGAGCCGTAGCGGTTCAGCAGGTGCTCGATCCGGGCGACGTGCAGGCCCGCACGGCGGGCCAGCCGGCGGCGGTCGTTCCACAGGACCTCGTACCCGACGGCTCCGGTGAGCGGCAGCCGGTGGGTCGCCGAGGCGGGGACGTTCACCGGCAGCCGGCCCACCACGGCGTCGACCACGTCCTCGGCCATCACCCGGTACGTCGTGAACTTCCCGCCGGCGATCACGGTCAGGCCCGGCACCGGCTGGGAGACGGTGTGCTCGCGCGACAGCTTGGTCGTCTCGGCCGCGCCCCCGGACACGAGCGGGCGAAGGCCCGCGTACACGGCCTCGATGTCGTCCGGCACGAGCGGGATCGTGAGCACCGAGTTCACGTGTTCGAGCAGGTAGTCCACGTCCGCGCCGCTGGCGGCCGGGTCGTCCTTGTCCAGCTCCCAGGCGGTGTCCGTCGTCCCGATGATCCAGTGGCGGCCCCACGGGATCACGAACAGGACGCTCTTCTCCGTCCGCATGATCAGGCCGGTGTCCAGGCGGATCCGGTCGCGCGGGACGAGGAGGTGGACGCCCTTCGACGCGCGTACGGACAGGTCGCCGCGGGCTCCGGAGAGTCCCTGGGTCTCCTCGGTCCAGACGCCGGTCGCATTGATCACCTCGCGGGCGCGCACGGTGATCTCCTGGTCGTTCTCCAGGTCACGGATGTGGGCGCCGGTGACACGCTCGCCCTCACGGACGAACGCGGTCGCCCGCGTCCGGCTCACGACCGTGGCCCCGTAGCCGGCGGCGGTGCGCGCGAGCGTCATCGTGAAGCGCGCGTCGTCGACCTGGGCGTCGAAGTACTGGATCGCGCCGACGAAGGCGTCACCGCGCAGGGCCGGCGCCATCCTCATCGCGCGCCGGTGGCTGAGGTGCCGGTGCCGGGGCACCGCCCCGGAGCCGCCCATCGTGTCGTACAGGCCGATTCCGGCGCCGACGTAGAAGCGCTCCCACATCCGGTGCTTCAGCGGGTACAGGAACGGGACCGGGCGCACCAGGTGCGGCGCGATCCTGGTCAGCAGCAAGGCGCGCTCCCGAAGCGCCTCGCGCACGAGGCCGAAGTCACGTTGTTCCAGGTAGCGCAGGCCGCCGTGGATCAGTTTGCTCGACCGGCTGGAGGTGCCGGCCGCCCAGTCCGCGGCTTCGACCAGCGCCACGGACAGACCGCGTGACACGGCGTCGAGCGCCGCTCCGGCGCCCACGACGCCACCGCCCACGACCAGCACGTCGAACTCTTGGTCCGCCAGCTCGCGCACCGCCCGTGCGCGATCGGCCGGTCCCAGGGATGCGGGTTTCATGATCGGGCTCCTCAAGGCTCGGGGTCTGAGGGGGGCAAAGAGACAGGGCAGGTGAGGCGCCACGGGGTCGCCGGTCCCCGTGACGAGGCGGGGCGCCGCACGGCACCCCGCCCGCCATCAGTGATCAGTCGACGTCGACCCAGTCGAGGGTGCGCTCGACCGCCTTCTTCCAGCCGGCATATCCGCCGGCGCGCTGCTCGTCGCTCCAGCGCGGCTCCCAGCGCTTGTCCTCGTTCCAGTTCTGCTTGAGCTCATCGGTGTTCCGCCAGAAGCCGGTCGCCAGGCCCGCCGCGTACGCCGCGCCGAGTGCCGTGGTCTCCGCGACGACCGGCTTGGAGACCGGTACGCCGAGAACGTCGGCCTGCAGCTCCATGCAGAGCTCGTTCGCGGTCACGCCGCCGTCGACGCGCAGCACGTCGAGCGTAACGCCGGAGTCCTGCCGCATCGCCTCGACGACGTCGCGGGTCTGGTAGCAGATCGACTCGAGCGTTGCCCGCGCCAGGTGGGCGTTGGTGTTGAAGCGGGACAGCCCCACGATGGCGCCGCGAGCGTCGGAGCGCCAGTACGGGGCGAACAGGCCGGAGAAGGCGGGCACGAAGTACACGCCGCCGTTGTCCTCCACCTGCCGGGCGAGCGTCTCGCTCTGCGAGGCGCCCGAGATGATGCCGAGCTGGTCGCGCAGCCACTGCACGGCCGACCCGGTGACCGCGATCGAGCCTTCCAGCGCGTACACGGGCGCGTCGGAGCCGAACTGGTAGCAGACGGTGGTCAGCAGCCCGTTCTTGGACCGTACGAGCTCAGTGCCGGTGTTGAGCAGCAGGAAGTTGCCGGTGCCGTAGGTGTTCTTGGCCTCGCCGGGCGCGAAGCAGACCTGCCCGACGGTCGCCGCCTGCTGGTCACCGAGGTCGCCGGAGAGGGGGACCTCGCCGCCGACCGGGCCGTTCGCCAGGGTCATGCCGTAGTAGTCCGGGTTGGACGACGGCTGGATCTTCGGCAGCATCGAGCGCGGCACGCCGAAGAACGACAGCAGCTCGTCGTCCCAGTCCAGCGTCTCCAGGTTCATCAGCATGGTGCGGCTGGCGTTGGTCGGGTCGGTGACGTGCACGCCGCCGTTGACCCCGCCGGTGAGGTTCCACAGCAGCCAGGTGTCGGTGTTGCCGAACACCGCGTCGCCGGACTCGGCCGCCTCCCGTACCCCGTCGACGTTCTCCAGGATCCACTGGATCTTGCCGCCGGAGAAGTACGTCGCCGGCGGGAGCCCGGCCTTGGTACGGATGGTGTCGCCGCGCCCGTCGCGGTCGAGCGCCGAGGCGATGCGGTCGGTACGGGTGTCCTGCCAGACGATCGCGTTGTAGTAGGGGCGCCCGGTGCGGCGGTTCCACACCACGGCGGTCTCGCGCTGGTTGGTGATGCCGAGCGCGGACAGGTCCGCGGCGGTGAGGTTCGCCTGGTGGAGCGCGGTCTCGATGACGGACCGGGTGCGCTCCCAGATCTCGGTCGGGTTGTGCTCGACCCAGCCGTGCTGAGGGAGGATCTGCTCGTGCTCGAGCTGGTGCTTGCCCACCTCGTTGCCCGAGTGGTCGAAGATCATGAAGCGGGTGCTCGTGGTGCCCTGGTCAACGGCTCCGACGAAGTCGGCCATGTGTTCGTGTCCTCTCGGTGCGGTCAGGCGGTCTTCAGCTCGGCGTCGGGGTCGGCCGGCATCCGGCCAGGCTCCTCCGGCTCGTCGGTCGGCAGGAATCGCCCGACCAGCACCTTGTACAGGCCGGCACCGAGCACGGCGCCGATGATCGGGCCGATGATGGGCACCCAGAAGTAAAGATCTCCGTACTGGTCGCGGAACGCTCCGCCGTATCCGGTGAAGAACGAGGCCAATCGCGGTCCGAAGTCACGCGCCGGGTTGATCGCGTAGCCCGCGTCCGTGCCGAAGGCCATCCCGATCGCCACCACGATCAGGCCGATGACGAACGGTGCCAGGTTGGCGGCGGGCGAGGTGTTGCGCAGGTCGGTCACGGCGAGGATCAGGAAGAGCAGAATGGCGGTGCCGATCACCTGGTCACGGAAGGCACCCCAGGTGTGCACGGGGAGCGCGCCGTTGCCCGGCAGGGTGGAGAAGACGAACTGGCTCTTGATGGTGTGCCCCGGGTCGAACTTGGCCAGTACTTCGGTGTAGTTCCACCGCACGATGAGCGCGGCCACGAAGGCGCCCAGGAACTGGGCGATCGAGTAGGGCACCACCTTCCGCCAGGAGAAGCCCTGGAACACTGCGAGGGCGACCGTGACGGCAGGGTTCAGGTGGGCGCCGCTGATCCGCGCCGCCACGTACACGCCGAACGTGACACCGAGGCCCCACGCCCACGCGATGCTGTCATGGTCGCCTAGACCCGTGGTGGCCACCACCTGCGCGACGACACCGACCCCGAAGAGAATCAGGATCAGCGTCCCCGCAAATTCTGCGGCCAGCTCACCGGCCAGCCCTGG
>DASQPY010000372.1:0-8962 GCA_035643735.1 Actinoallomurus sp.
CTCCTCGCAAGGTACGCCCCGGGCGCCAGGGCGCTGTCGATCCGCCAGTGGGCCATCTCTGTCACCGACCTGAGCACCAACGCGACCGCGGTCACCTCCGAGATCGGCGGCGCCACCGCGGTCCCGATGCTGATCATCCTGACCGCCCTCGCCGTCGTGTTCGCCGGCTGGAAACTGCGCTCCCTGTCCATCACCGGCACCGATTAGCCGGCGGGCGACCGGCGGGCCGGCGCGGCGGAGGCGTGCCGGTCCGCGGCGATGCTCGCCAGCAGCGAGAGCGCCTGCTCGGACCTGCTCCCCGGCTCGGCCTGGTAGATCATGAGCAGCTGTCCGTCGGCCCCCGCGACGTGGAACTTGTCGTAGTGGAGTCCAAGAGCCGCTGGATGCTGGACTGCACGTGTTCGGGGCGGCGTTGTCGCCGTCGTCGTCGCGGCGTGGGCTGGGCGAGGGCGTGCAGATGAGCCGTCGCGTCGTCGTCGAGCCGCAGGGCGCGGGCGACCGCGTCCAGCACCTGCGCGGACGGATGATGATCACGCCCCTGTTCGAGCCGCGTGTAGTACTCCGTGCTGATGCCCGCGAGCATCGCGAGCTCGTCGCGACGCAGGCCGGGCACGCGGCGGCGGCCGGTGACGGAGACCCCGACATCGTCCGGGCGCACGAGCTCCCGCCGTGCCCGTAGGTATTCACCGACTTTGGTCGCGGCCATGTCCCCACCCTAGGCAGCCGGCGGACGTACGAACATGGCCCTGCCGGCACCCCCCTCACCAGGGCACTGGCTGGCGCCTTCGTCCCGGCCGACGCTGTCAGCGCAGGTACGCGACAGAAGGAGAACACCACCATGGACACGATCTCGCTCGGCGAGCTGACCGTCTCGGCCCAGGGCCTGGGATGCATGGGCATGAGTGAGGGGTACGGCGCCGCCGACTGGGACGCCGCGATCGCCACGATCCGGCGCGGCCTGGATCTGGGCGTGACCCTCATCGACACCGCCGACGCCTACGGCGCCGGGCACAACGAGGTGCTCGTCGGCCGCGCGATCGCCGGCCGGCGTGATGAGGTACAGCTGGCCACGAAGGTCGGCATCGACCGCTCCGGCGGGGACACCGCCTGGGTGCTGCGGGGAGATCCGGCCTACATCAAGCGGGCCTGTGAGGCGTCGCTGCTGCGTCTGGGGGTCGACGTGATCGACCTCTACTACCTGCACCGCCCGCCGCAGACCGCGACGATCGAGGAGGCCGTGGGCGCGATGGCCGAGCTCGTCGAGCAGGGCAAGGTCCGCCATCTCGGGCTCTCGGAGGTCGACGACGCTCTGCTGCGCCGCGCGTACGCGGTTCACCCGATCGCGGCCGTGCAGAGTGAGTACTCGGCGTGGACGCGCGACCCGGAGACCTCGGTCCTCGGCGCGTCGCGCGAACTCGGCGTCGGCCTGGTCGCGTACTCGCCGCTCGGGCGTGGGTTCCTCACCGGTACGGTCGACGTGGACTCACTCAGCGCGAAGGACTCCCGCCGCCGGCTGCCCCGCTTCTCCGCCGATGCCGCCCGGGAGAACAAGGTGATCAACGACGCCATCCGCGTGATCGCCGGGGCCAGGAACGTCGCGCCGGCGCAGGTCGCGCTCGCCTGGGTCTCCGCGCAGGCACCCAGGCTCGGCGTACCGATCGCGGCGATCCCCGGCACCAAGCGCGTGCGCTGGCTGGAGCAGAACGTGGCCGCGCTCGGCATCGGCCTTTCGGCCGAGGAGCTCACCACGCTCGACGCGCTGGCCGACAAGGTCGTCGGGGCCCGCTACTGAGGTGAGGCGACGGGTGCGGGCCGGCGCCCGGTCCGTACCCACGTCTCACAGGGCGGTACGGACGACTTCGGCGAGGCGTTCGGCCAGGGCGCGGGCCTGCTCCTCGTGGGTGGCCTCGACCATGACGCGGACCATCGGCTCGGTGCCGCTGGGGCGGATCAGGACCCGCCCGGTGTCGCCGAGCTCGGCCTCGGCGGCCTCGACGGCCGCGGAGAGCTCCGGTGAGGTCCTCGCGCGGGACTTGTCGACGTTCTTGACGTTGATGAGGACCTGCGGCAGGCGGGTCATCACCTTGGCCAGCTCGTCCAGCGGACGGCCGCGACCGGCGACCGTGGCCAGCAGGTGCAGGCCCGTCAGGACGCCGTCCCCGGTGGTGGCGTGGTCGAGCATGATCACGTGGCCCGACTGCTCACCGCCGAAGGAGTAGCCGCCCGCCTTCATGGCCTCCAGGACGTACCGGTCGCCGACGGTCGTCTCGACGACGTTCAGCCCCTCCTCGCGCATGGCGAGCTTGAAGCCAAGGTTGGACATGACCGTCGCCACGACCGTGTCGCCGGGGAGGCGGCCGGCCTCGCGCAGCTCGACCGCCAGGATCGCCATGATCTGGTCACCGTCGATCGGCTCGCCCGAGGCGGTGACGGCCAGGCAGCGGTCGGCGTCGCCGTCGTGGGCGATGCCGACGTCGGCGCCATGCTCGATCACGGCCCGCTGCAGGGACTCCAGGTGGGTGGAGCCGCAGCCGTCGTTGATGTTCAGGCCGTCCGGGGAGGCGCCGATGGCGACGACGCTGGCGCCGGCGCGGCGCATCGCCTCCGGCGAGACGCCGGACGCGGCGCCGTGCGCGCAGTCCACCACGACCCGTACGCCCTCCAGCGAGCTGGGCAGCGTGGAGAGCAGATGCGCGATGTAGCTCTCGACCTCGCCCTGGGCCTCACGCACGCGGCCGACCCTGGAGCCGGTCGGGCCGGCCCAGTCCTCACCGAGGTGGGCCTCGATCTGGTCCTCGATCTGGTCGGCGAGCTTGTGCCCGCCGCGCCCGAAGAACTTGATGCCGTTGTCAGGCGCGGGGTTGTGCGAGGCCGACAGCATGACGCCGAGGTCGGCGCCGAGTGACTGGGTGAGGTACGCGACGGCGGGCGTCGGGAGGACGCCGAGGCGGAGCACGTCGACGCCGGCCGAGGCCAACCCCGCCACGACGGCGGCCTCGAGGAACTCACCGGAGGCGCGGGGGTCCCGGCCCACGACGGCGACGGGGCGGTGTCCCTCGAAGGCGCCCACCTCACCGAGCACCCGGGCGGCCGCGACCGACAGGTCGAGCGCGAGCCGGGCCGTCAGGTCACGGTTGGCGACCCCCCGGATACCGTCGGTTCCGAACAGACGTGACACTGCTAACACCCCACGGTCGCGCATGGAACGGCCGGCCCGCCGGCCCTCGAAGATAGCGATCGGCGGTCCCGTGGATGCACGGAACCGCCGAAGTCCTGTGCGGCGATCCCGCCCGGCAGAGCCGGTCCGGTGGATCGCCGCACAGGGCCGATCAACGCTTGCTGTACTGCGGAGCCTTACGCGCCTTCTTCAGGCCGTACTTCTTGCGCTCCTTCGCCCGCGGGTCACGGGTGAGGAAGCCGGCCTTCTTGAGCGGCGGGCGGTTGTCGGCGTCGACGAGCTGCAGCGCACGGGCGATGCCGAGCCGCAGGGCGCCGGCCTGGCCGGTGACACCGCCACCGTGGACCCGCGCGATCACGTCGAACTGGTCCTCGAGGCCGAGCGTCACGAACGGCTCGCTCACGACCTGCTGGTGGACCTTGTTGGGGAAGTACGCGTCGAGGGGGCGACCGTTGATCGTCCACTTCCCGGTGCCCGGGACGATGCGGACGCGTGCGATGGCCTCCTTGCGGCGGCCGGTGCCGGCGGCCGGACCGGTCAGCACCGGACGGGGGGTCTCCTCGACGACGACCTCAGCGGACTCGGAGGTGTAGTCCCCCACGTACTCTTCGAACTCGGCGCCCTCGATGGGCGTCTCGACACCGGTGGACTCAGCCACGGGACTCCTCAGGATCTGTTCTCGACGCCGCGCGTCACTGCGCGATCTGCTTGATGTCGTAGGGCACCGGCCGCTGAGCCTGGTGCGGGTGCTCGGAACCGGTGTAGACCTTCAGCTTGCTGAACATCTTCCGGCCCAGCGTGTTCTTGGGGAGCATGCCCTTGATCGCCTTCTCGACGGCGCGCTCCGGGTGCTTCTCCATGAGGTCGGAGTAGGCGATCGAGCGCAGGCCGCCAGGGTAACCCGAGTGGCGGTAGGCCTTCTTCTGCTCCAGCTTCTTACCTGACAGCGCGACCTTGTCGGCGTTGATGATGATCACGAAGTCGCCCGTGTCGAGGTGTGGCGCGTAGATCGGCTTGTGCTTACCCCGAAGCAACGTCGCGACCTGGCTGGCGAGCCTGCCCAGCACGACATCGGTCGCATCGATGACGTGCCACTGACGTTCGACGTCAGCGGGCTTAGGGGTGTAGGTGCGCACGGTCGTAAGCCTTCGTTTCGTGTCTGACAGCAGAGACAGGGCCGAGGGGACGGACGACGTCCTTCACAGGCCCAGATGGTCGAGCGACCCGAAGAACGGGCACGCTGACGCACACAACGAACTCGCAGGATACCGGCCCGCTTGCGTGCGGGTCAAAGCGGGCGGTGTGAGCCGCCTCCTGCCATCGCTTTGGACGATCATGCGTTCGTCCTTTTTTACAGGATATAGCAGGTATTACTCCAGAACGGCGCGCTGATGGTGGTTGGCACCTCTATAGTGCTGCTCCTCCGCAGCCCCCTGGAGGACCCCCTGTCCGCCAAGCGTTCGATCCCCATCAAGCGCCGCGTCCAGGCGTTCGTGATCCTGGCGATCGCGTTCTTCTTCGCCGCCGGTTTCGCCGCCAACCGCTACGTGACAGCGGCGCACCCCTCGCCCGCAGACCAGCCCGTCACCGACTCGGCCGTGGTCCCGAGTCCGGAGGGTTCGGCCGTGAAGCCTCCGGCCCCCGCTCCCACGCACCGCAAGCCGCATGCGCAGCGCCCCAGCCATCGGCCGGCGGCGGCCGAGATCGCTCGCACCGCGAAACCCAAGCCCCACAGCAGCACATCGGCCCCCGCGAAGGTTCTGTCCGCCGAGGCCCAGGCCGTGCAGTTGACGAACGCCCAGCGCGCCCAGCACGGCTGTTCCGCCCTGCACGTCGACTCGCGCCTGCGCACCGCCGCCCGCGCGCACTCCAAGGACATGCGTGTCCGCGGCTACTTCGAGCACGACTCCCCCGACGGCAAGACGCCGTGGGACCGGATCAAGGCGGCCGGCTACACCCAGGCGGGCGCCGAGAACATCGCCATGGGATACCCCACGGCGAAGGCGGTCGTCGTTGGCTGGATGAACAGTCCGGGACACCGGGCGAACATCTTGAACTGCAGCCTCAAGGCGGTCGGGATCGGCGTCGAGTACGGCTCGGGAGGGCCGTGGTGGACGCAGGACTTCGGCTTTCAGTAAACGCCTGATCACCTGATACAAGCCGGTAAGGTCGCATTCATGTCTTATCCGGGTGATCCACAGCAACCCGGCGGCTGGGGTACTCCCCGGCCGCCGCAGTCGCCGTACGGCCCGGTCGAGGACCAGGCCGGCGGCCCACCGTATGACGGGCCACAGACAGGGGGTCCGTACGAGGATCCGTACGGCGGGCAGCCGCGCGACTCAGGCTTCGGCCCGGGGCCCGGCTCCGGTTTCGGGCCGAGCGGCCCGGGTGGGCCGGGTGGCTCTTTCGGATCGGAGCGGCCGGACGCGTACAGCGGCGGCCCCTTCGACCGCGGGCCGTCCTTCGGCGCCGAGTCACCGGACCCGTACGGCGATGGTCAGGACCCGTACGGCGGCGGACCGGACGGATACGAACCGGGTGAGGACGGCGGCGGTTCCAGCCCGAACCGCAAGCGACTGATCATCGGCGCGGCCGTCGCGGCCGGCGTCGTGCTGGTCGGCGGTGCGGCCTTCGCACTCACCTCGGGCGGCGGTGACGAGGCCAAGCCCGCGGCGGCCCCGACGAGCACCCCCTCCTCCACCAAGCCGACTCCCACCCCGACTCCGTCACCCACCGAGACGGGACGCGGTCTACGCCTGGTCAGCCGGACGACCGACCCCAAGCCGCTCACTCTCAACGAGATCTTCAAGGCCAGCTCGTTCAAGGCGAGCGGACGCCGGTACGTCATGACGGCGCGCCGGTCCGAGCGCAAGTGCCTACCGCCGACCCACGGCACGAAATTCCGCAAGGCGCTCACCAAGGGCGGCTGCACGCAGGTGCTGCGGGCCACGTTCAGCAACGGGAAGCTGATCGGCACGATCGGTGTGATCAACCTCCGCACCCAGACCGCGGCCAAGTCGGTGCAGGTCACCTCGCGCCAGAAGGACGCGTTCATCCTCGCCCTGCCCGGCTCGGGGACGACGAAGAAGATCGGCCAGGGCCTGTCGCTGACCACCGCGGAGGTGGACGGCCACTACCTCATCATGAGCTGGGTGCAGTACCCGAACGGCAAGAAGATCGCCAGCCGCGACTACTCCTCGGTGACCTCTTTCGTGCGCAGCACGACGTATGGCAGCAATCTGCGCACAGCCCTGAACTATCGGTCAATGGAGGGCAAACCGTCATGAACATGGTCGTCTACGAATAGTCTGGTGACCCATGTCTGGCCATGACGAGACTTCCGTTCCTCCCGACGAAGGGGGAGCGAAGCTTCCGCCGCACCCGACACACGCTCCGCCGAACTTCGGACAGAGCTCGGTGGCGGGCACGCCTTCAGTCGTTTTCCAGACCGCCGACACGCAACCGGGCGCCAGCGTCTTCTCCGGGTCGTCGGTGGCATCCGACGCCGAGGAGACCATGACCCCCCCGACCCCCAAGCGTCCCGGCGCCGCCACGCCGGGCGCACAGCACACCGCGAAGCCGCACGAGGCCGCGGACGAGACGCCGCCAGGCCCCCCCGGTAACGGCGCCCACGCCGCCCCGCCCGCCCCCGGCCGCCATGCCACCACCGACTTCCGGACCCAGCCTCGCGGCCCGCAGGCCGAGCAGACGACCGCCGACACCTCGCCCTACTCCTCGACGACGCCCGAGGCGCCCTACGGTGCGTCAGCGCCCGAGGCGGAGCGGACGGCCGCCGAGGGCACGGGCCGGCACAGCCGTTCGCCCGGCGCCTCGCCGTACGATGCCCCGCTTCCCGAGGCGGAGCGCACTGTCACCGACCGTCCCGGCGGCGAGCGGCCCGGCGTTCCGCCGTACGGCGGCCCCGGCTCCTCCGTGCCCGGCGGTCCCGCCGGCGCCGGCATGCCGCCCTACAGCCCTCCCGTAGCCGGCTTCCCCACCCCGGACGCGGAGCGGACGGCCGCGACCGGCATGGGCCTGCCGCCCTACGGCCCTCCCGGGACCGGCTTCCCCACCCCGGACCCGAACTCGACGGCCGCCAGCGGCGGCCTGGACTCGCACGACACCGGTACACCGCCCTACAGCGCTCCTGGCTCTCACGCCCCGGACGCAGGTGGGACGGGCACCGGTGGCCCGTACGGGGAGATGCCAGGCGTCCCGGGCACTGGCGGCACGGCCGGAAGCGACGCCGGCCCGCGACCCGGCGATCCGGGCTTTCCGTCACAGGACGCCGGGAGCTCAGTGTTCCCCGGCGCCCGGGTGAACGGCCCCGCGGAGGCGAACGCCGACGAGCCCGCCTCGGGCCCCCGCGCGCCGTCGCCGGGGACGCCCACCGCCGAGGCCGGCGGCCAGAAGTTCAGCTTCCAGGACGGGCAGCTGACGCTGGCCCTCGCCAAGTTCGGCCCTGGCGCGTCCTCCGCGACGCCCGGCCCGGAGCTGACCCCCGACGCGATCCTTCCCCCCGGCACGCCGCCGGAGGCCCCGCCGGAGCCGCCCCACGATCTCGGTGAGACGGCGACCGGTCCCATCCCGAGGCTCGGCTCCGGAGCGTCATTCCCCGGCGGCCCGGGCATGGCGCCACCCGGAGGCGATCACGAGGGCTCCTCAGGGGCCCGTAGAGCCTTGCTGGTGGCCGGAGGCCTGGTGGCCGCCCTCGTGCTGGGCGGGGGCGGTGCGCTGGCCGTCACGACGCTCTCCGGGAGTTCCGGTGACGAGCACAAGGTGGTTCAGCCCCCGCCACCGCCGCCCGCGACGACCCATCCCGCGCCGACACCGACTCCTTCGAAGACCAAGGCGAAGCACAAGCCGAAGGCCGTACCGGTCGACATCAGGGATGAGAAGAAGGACCCCAAGCCGCTGACCGTCGTCGAGGTCTTCCCCCACTCGACGCTGACGCTGGCCAAGAACAAGTTTCTCCGCGCCAAGACCGTCATCAACGACCAGTGCTCGCTGACCGCCAACGGCCCCTTCGCCGCGGAGCTGACCCGCGAGCACTGCCGCCGGGTCGTCCGCGCGACCTTCGTCTCCGATGACAAGAAGCTCGCCGTGACGACCGGTGTCGCGGTGATGCCGACCGACGCCGCCGCGAGGGCGGCGCTGAAGGCCCAGGATCCGGCGCACTACAAGTGGTTCCGCGGCATGAAGGCCACCGGCGCCCCCAAGATCGACCAGGCGGGCGGTTACGCCGCGAGCACACTGCGGGGCCGCTACATCATCTACGCGTACGCAACGTACGCCGACGGCCACAAGCCGGCCGACGACGACAAGACGCTGAAGACCGTGGGCACCGCGTTCCGCGACTCGACCGCACGCCCCATCGAACGGCGCGACAAGAAGCACTGACGGCCACCACCTCCGCCCGGCTCGTCCCCCGACGGGCCGGAGTGCCGGCCCCCCGAACCCGGTTCCCACGTCCGTTCGGATGCTGTATGAGGGACTCGACCGTAGGAGGTAGCCGTGCGCAAGATCGTGGCCGGGCTGGCCGTCACGCTGGACGGAGTCGTGGAATCCCCGTCGGGGAACTGGATGATGTTCAACGACGAGATGCAGGAGATCATCGACGCCGGCGTCGCCGAGGCGGACGCGATCCTGCTCGGTCGCCGGACGTACCTGGAGTTCGCCGAGATGTGGCCCCGGCTGGGCAGCGACGTCCCGATGGCCGACTTCATGAACAACACACCCAAGTACGTCGCCTCCAGCACCATCTTCGCGCTCACGATCCACCCG
>DASQPY010000373.1:0-3212 GCA_035643735.1 Actinoallomurus sp.
GGCGGCGTCGCGGGCGAGTGGCGACAGCCGGTCGCGATTGAGCGCGAAACGCGCCAGGGGGCCGGTCAGGTAAGGGCCGCCTCCCGCGAGACGGGCGTGCAGGGCGGTGGAGTGGGGTACCTGCTCCTCGATGATGTGCTCTTCGAAGTCGGCGACCTCGAACGTCCGCCCGCCGGTGGTGCGTGGGACACCGCTTTCGATCGGGTAGACGTCGGCGGTCAGGGCGAGGAATTCGTGGTCGAGCCGGTCTTCGGGCATGTCGAAACTGCCCACCCACTCGACCGTGGCGAGGGCGTCGTCGAGGGCACGGCGCAGGGGCTCGGCCAGCACGGCGAGTTCGGCTCGGGCGGGGGCGCGGTATCGATGAGCTGAACCCCGCGTTGCGGGAAGGATGGAGCGTTCTCGTCCAGGGGTCGGTGCATCACGTGACCTCCGAGGACGAACGCGCATCGGTTCTGAAGGCGGGGGTCCAGCCGTGGGCGGGCGGTGTCAGGGAGCTGTTCCTGCGCATCCAGCCCACCCGCATCACCGGTCGGCGCATCAGGGAGGCCCCACCGACCGGCTAGTCAGCTGCTCCGAACGCCGTGGGCGCGGAACCGGGCGTGGACGCGCTCGAGAAGTTCCGGATCGGAGGGTCGCGTTCGGGCAAGGGGAAACGGGATGCCCAGGCGTTCGTACTTCGCCGTGCCGAGCCGGTGAAAGGGCAGGACATCGACGTGTTCGACGTTGGGCAGCGTGGCGACGAAAGAGGCGATGCCGTCGATCTCGTCCTCGGCGTCCGTTAGACCGGGGACGAGGACGAACCGTATCCATGTCGGGCGTTCAAGGTCGGCGAGCCGCCGGGCGAACCGTAGGGTCGGCGCCAGCTCGCCGCCGGTCAGGGCCCGGTACGTTCGCGGATTCCAGGCCTTGATGTCAAGCAGGACCAGATCGGTAACGGCGAGGAGGGCGTCGTCGGCGCGGTCGCCGAGATGGCCGGACGTGTCGAGCGCCGTGTGCAGCCCGAGCCGGTGGCAGCGGTGCAGTAGCTCGCGGGTGAAGGCCGGCTGGAGCAAGGGTTCGCCGCCGCTGATCGTGACACCGCCGCCGGCCACGGAGATGAAACGGCGATACCGATCGATCTCGGTCATCACCTCTTCCACTGAGACCCGGCGGCTGTCCCGCATCCGCCAGGTCTCGGGGTTCTGGCAGTACAGACAACGCAGCGGGCAGCCGCCGGTGAACACGACGAAGCGGGTTCCGGGTCCGTCCACGCCCGTGGACAGATCCCAGGAGTGCACGGCCCCGGTACGGCCGCCGGGCTCGGGGAGCTCGGCGGCCGCCTCGGCCAGGAGCCGATCGCGGGTGGTCATGTCGGGTCCCCGTCTCACAACGATCCGTGGAACGTCCGGTTGACGACGTCGCGTTGCTGCTCCGGCGTCAGACGGACGAAGTTCACCGCGTATCCGGACACCCGGATCGTGAGCTGCGGGTACCGCTCGGGATGGTCCATCGCGTCCAGCAATGTGGCACGGTCGAGCACGTTGACGTTCATGTGGTAGCCGCCCGCGTCGATGTACCCGTCCAGGACGCCGGCCAGGTTGCCGATCCGGTCGTCGGGCGTACGGCCGAGGCCGGCCGGGGTGACCGTCTCGGTGAGGGAGATGCCGTCTCGCGTCTGGTCGTAGGGGATCTTTGCCACTGACAGCGCGGTGGCGACCATGCCGTGGTGGTCCCGGCCGTTCATCGGGTTGGCCCCGGGCGCGAACGGCTCGCCGGCACGGCGACCGTCGGGGGTGTTGCCGGTGTGCTTGCCGTAGACGACGTTGGAGGTGATGGTGAGCACCGACAACGTGTGCTCGGCGTCCCGGTACGTCGGGCGGGTACGGAGCTTGGACATGAACGACTCGACCAGTTCCACGGCGATCTGATCGGCGCGGTCGTCGTTGTTGCCGTAGGAGGGGTAGTCGCCCTCGACCGCGTAGTCGACCGCGAGACCGGTCTCATCTCGGATCACGCGCACGGTGGCGTACTTGATCGCTGAGAGGCTGTCGGCGGCCACGGACAGGCCGGCGATGCCACAGGCCATCGTTCGCATGACGGGGTGGTCGTGCAGGGCCATCTCGACGCGTTCGTACGCGTACTTGTCGTGCATGTAGTGGATGACGTTGAGAGCGTCGACGTAGGTCGCGGCGAGCCAGTCCAGCATGCGGTCGAGGGCGGACCTCACCTGCTCGTAGTCGAGGACGTCGCCGGTCAGCGCCGGGCACGGGGGCGTGACCTGCTCGCCGCTGATCTCGTCGCGCCCGCCGTTGATCGCGTACAGCAGCGCCTTGGCGAGGTTGACCCGTGCGCCGAAGAACTGCATCTTCTTGCCGACCTCCATGGCCGAGACGCAGCAGGCGATCGCGGTGTCGTCCCCGAAGCGCGGGCGGATCAGGTCATCGCTCTCGTACTGCACCGAGCTGGTGTCGATGGAGACCTGGGCGCAGAACCGCTTGAACGGCCAGGGCAGTCGGGTGGACCAGAGCACGGTGAGGTTCGGCTCGGGTCCGGGCCTGAGGTTGTAGAGCGTCTGCAGGTACCGGTAGGAGGTCCGGGTCACGAGAGTCCGGCCGTCCTCGCCCATCCCGCCGATCGACTCTGTCACCCAGGTGGGGTCGCCGGAGAAGAGCTGGTCGTACTCGGGTGTGCGGAGGAAACGTACGATTCGCAGCTTGATGACGAAGTCGTCGATCAGTTCCTGGGCGCCGCTCTCGTCCAGACCGCCCTCGCCGAGGTCGCGTTGCAGGTAGACGTCGAGGAAGGTGGACGTGCGTCCGAGCGACATGGCGGCGCCGTTCTGCTCCTTGATGGCGGCCAGGTAGCCGAAGTACAGCCACTGGATCGCCTCGTGGGCGGTGCGGGCCGGTCCGGAGATGTCATATCCGTACGAGGCCGCCATCTCTTTCAGCTCGCCCAGCGCGCGGATCTGCTCGGCGAGTTCCTCCCGGTCGCGGATCACCTCGACCCCCGACGGCGGTTCATCGAAACGGCGCCGTTCGGTCTTCTTGGCCTCGACGAGCCGATCCACGCCGTACAGCGCGACCCGGCGGTAGTCACCGACGATGCGACCTCGCCCGTACGCGTCGGGCAGACCGGTGATGATGTGGGAGCGTCGTGCGCTCAGGATCTGCGGCGTATAGGCGTCGAACACGCCGTCGTTGTGGGTTTTGCGGTACTTGGTGAACACC
>DASQPY010000374.1:0-3467 GCA_035643735.1 Actinoallomurus sp.
CGGGGTGAGGTGCACCGGATCGCCCAGGTCGTCACGGTCCTGGAACTGCTCGAAGCCCGCGGGACTGAGGTCATGCCGCTGCCCGTGCTGGCGGACCGGGCGACGGGGGATACGAAGGCACTCAACAACAGGACGCCGCTGTCCAAGCTCGTCCCGCGCGCGCTCGCGGCTCGCACCGGCGTGGAGATGCCGGAAGGCGCCGAACACCATCGCGCGCTCTGGGACCGCCTTCGTCGTTCTGGACGATCTGGCGAGCCGCGTACTCGTTCTGGACCTCCCGGCAGAAGGCGACGGACTGGGCGGATGGCTCAGTGGAGCGGCCCGCTTCGGCACTCCGTGGCCGACAGCCGACACGCTTCTCGCCGACCTGGCCCTCACGTGAACAGCAACAGCCCGAACACCGTCACCCCCGCGACGAGCCAGGCGACATAGTCGCCGACGTGCCCGGAGTGCAGCCGGTGCAGGAGCGCGGCCCGGGGAACGTGCCCGCGGAGGCTGAGGACGGCCACGGCGAAGGCGAGCACCACGGCGAGCGCCCCCGAGGCGACGGCCGTCATCGTCCACGGCGCCGGGGGCGGGCCCGGCAGATGGGTGAAGGGCTCGACGGCGCGGCCGACGACGCCGCCCGGCACCAGGCCGAGCAGCAGGCCCGAGAGGACCAGGAGCACCCCCGGGGCGAGCATCGTCCACGGCAGCCGCGACAACGTGAACTCCGTCTCCGCGTCCTTGTGCCGCGTGACCTCCGGCTGGGGCGGCTCCGTCTCGTCCGGGCGCGCCGGTCCCGCGCCGCGGAACACCCGCAGCCACACGCGGAGCACCGCGCCGGCGGTCAGCGCCGAGGCCGTCACGCACAACGCCAGCACCCAGTGGCCGCCGGACTCCTCGATGAGGGCCTTTCCCGCCCAGGTGCCCGAGGGCGGCAGGCCGGCCAGGCCCAGGCCGCCCAGCAAGAAGATCGTTCCGGCGACGTGCATCGACCGTCCGCGTCCGTGCAGGTCGTGCTCGTCGATGGTCTCGAAGCGGTTCAGCAGCGCGCCCGCGCCCACGAACAGGCCCGCCTTCACCCCCGCGTGGCCGGCCAGGTACCACGCCGCGCCCGCGAGCGCGTCCTCGTGGAGGAGCCCGACGCCCACGAGCAACAGGCCGACGTGACTGATCGTGGAGTACGCGAGGAGCCGTTTGATGTGCCGCTGCAGGACGCACATCACGCCGCCGAGCAACGCCGCCGCCGAGCCGAAGGCGATGAGCGAGATGCGGACGGCCCCGGCCGGGACCGTGCCCGCGAAGCTCGTCAGGTACGTCCGCGCCACCGCGTACACGCCGAGCTCGACCATGACGCCCGAGAACAGCATGCACACCGGGGTCGGTGCCACGGCGTGCGCGTCGGCCAGCCAGAAGTGGAACGGCACCACCGCCGCCTTGACCAGGAAACCCGTGCAGATGAGGGCGAAGGCGACGGTGACCAGCGTGCCGTCGTCGCCGTGCAGTTGCCGGCCGATCGCCACGAACCCGAGCTGACCCGTACGCGCGTAGACGAGGCCGATGCCCATGAGGGTGAAGTACGCGCCGAGGGAGTTGACGATGCCGAAGTTCAGCGCGCCGTGCACGGTGTCCGGCTCCTCGGACTGGTATCCGGTCAGCGCGTACGCGACCACGCTCATCAGCTCGAAGAAGACGAACGAGTCGAACAGGTCGCCGGTGAGGACGAACGCGCACATCGCCCCCGTGAACAGCAGCACCAGCGTGTGGAAGATGGCCTGGATCTCGGCGAAGTAACGCCAGGAGACGACGAGCGCGGCCAGCGCCACGACGGTGACCGTCAGCGCGAGCCCGGTGGAGACCGCGTCGGCGACCAGGGGGATGCCGACGCCCTCGCCCCAGCCGCCCAGCCACACGGTCGTGCCGCCGCCCGCCAGGACGACGCCGAGGAGCACGGCCAGCGCACTGACCGTGGCGGTCGCCAGCGCGTCGACGGCGACGCGCGGCAGCCAGCGCCCGGTCGCCGCGAGCAGCGTGGCCACCGCGAACGGCAGCCCGATCGCGAACTGAAGGATCATGGTTCGAGCGAGCGGAGCTCGTCCGGGTCGACGGTGCCGCGCCGCTTGGCCACCTGGACCGTGAGGGCGAGCAGCAGCGCGGTGGCCGTCGCGCCGACCACGATGTCGGTGAGCGTCATCGCCTGGACGAGGGGGTCGACGACGTTCCGGGTCGGCTTGATGTCGGAGAAGACCGGTGCCGTCGCCTTCCGCTGGTACCCCACCGAGAGCAGGAGCACGTACGTGGCGGACTGCGCCACCGACAGGCAGACCACGGCGTGGACGAGGTTGCGGCTGGTCACGATGCCATAGACGCCGATCAGCAGAATCCAGCCCGGCACCAGGTAGGGGAGTTGACTCATGTTTGCTTCCTCACGAGGAGGGCCTGCTCGAAGAACTTGGCCAGCGCCAGCACGACCGCGCAGCCGACCTCCAGGCCGACGACCGCGTTCATCGCCTTGACCTGCCCGGCGAAGCCGAGTGCCAGGACGACGAACGCGCCGGCCGCCAGGGCCTCCCCGGCCTCGAACGCCGGGATCGGGCGGATCCGGGCCAGCGCGGGATAGTCGCCGGACAGATAGATGAGGTGGATGGCGCTGCCGAGGATGACGCCGCCCTGGAAACCGCCGCCGGGGGAGAGGTAGCCGTGCGCGACGATGTAGACACCGGTCATGAGGGTGACCGGCAGCAGCAGGTACCCGGTGAGCCGCAGGGCGTCATAGACCTGGGCCCGGCCGTACGAGTGCTCCCCCGCGGCGTCCTCCTGCTCGGCCCGGACGGTGCGCAGGATCACGACGGCGGCGAGGGCGGACGCCATCAGGATCAGCTCCTCGCCGAGCGTGTCGAACGCCCGCTGGTCGAAGTTGATCGAGGAGACGACGTTCGGGGTGTGCCGGGCGATCGCGTTCGGCAGGGTCCGCTGGCCGTACGGGTGGGAGGTCCCGCCGAAGCCGGGCAGCCCGAGGGCGGCCAGGGTGAACAGCACCGCGAGCCCGGTCGCGCCGAACAGACCGACGATCAGCCGGCCACGGGGGCTCATCGCTCGTCCCCCTCGTCCGGCTCGCGGGTGTGGTGCCGCCGGATCGCGTGGACCGCGAGCATCACGACCAAAGGGACGACGACCGTTCCGATCGCGGTCTGTGACATCGCCACGTCGGGCGCCTGCAGCACGACGAACAGGACGGCCAGCGCCAGACCGTACGCCGACAGCACGATCGCCTGACGTGCCGGGTCGCGGGTGAGTACCACCGCGGTCGCCATGAACGCCGTCAGCAACAAGGCTGCGACGGGCAGCGCGTCAGCCACGGGAACCCCGCCTCGACGCGCGCGCCGTCGCGATCACAGTGGCCGGCCCGGTCACGACGAGGAGCAGACCGGTGAGCACGACCTTGGCGACGTCGTGCCAGGACGACCAGGGAGCCAGCGCGAGCC
>DASQPY010000375.1:0-2230 GCA_035643735.1 Actinoallomurus sp.
AGGCCGTACGCGGCGTCGACCTCACCATCGGAGCGGGAGAGATCGTCGGCTTCCTCGGCTCGAACGGCGCCGGCAAGACGACCACACTCCGGATGCTCACCACCCTGCTCCGCCCCACCGCCGGCACCGCCACCGTGGCCGGCCGGGACCTGACCACCGACCCCGCCGGCGTACGGCGCCGCATCGGGTACGTCGCCCAGGGCGGCAGCACCAAGCCCGCCTGCACCGCGGCCCAGGAGCTGATCCTGCAGGCACGGCTGTACCGGGTGCCGGACCCGCGGGCACGAGCGCATGAACTGCTGGAGCGTTTCGGGCCCAGGGCCGGATCATCGGAGAGGGCACACCCGAGAACCTCAAGCGCCGGCTGTCCGGCGACATCGTCACCATGGAGATCGACGGTGAGATCGAGCGCGCCCGCGACGCGCTCACCGCACTCACCGCCGTACGGAACGTGCGGATCGAGAACACGACGCTGCGGATCACCGTCGAGCACGGCGACCACATCCTCATCGAGCTCACCCGCGCCCTGGACACCGGGGGCGTACGGCCGCGCTCGATCCGGCTCACCCGGCCCACCCTCGACGACGTGTTCCTGGCCTCACCACGCGGGAGGCGGGCCGTGCTGCGTGACATCTGGCTGATCTTCGCCCACCAGCTCCGTCTCACCATGGGCGGCAAGACCGGCCTGGTCTTCGGGGTGATCCAGCCCGTCCTGAACCTGGCGCTGTTCGGCCCCCTGCTCACCACCTACATCGGGCCGGACAGCTGGCAGGTGTTCGTTCCCGGCGTGCTGATGCAACTGGCCCTGCTGAGCGCCGGCCTCGCCGGGTTCGGCATCGTCTTCGACGCGCGCTTCGGTGTGCTCGAACGCCAGCGCGTCACCCCTGCGAGCCGCATCGCGCTGCTCCTGGGCCGGGTGTTCACCAACGTGGTCGTGCTGCTGGGCCAGTCGGCGCTCGTCGTCGCCGTGGGGTTCGCCTTCGGCTTCCGTGTGCCGCCCGCCGGGCTGGCCATCGGCGTGGCGCTCTTGGTGCCGTTGGCGGTGAGCCTGGCCGCGCTGTCGTACGCCTTCGCGCTGGTGCTGAGGCGGCAGGAGGTCTTCGCGCCCATGGCCAGCACCTTCATCGTGCCGATGCTGCTGCTGTCCGGGGCGCTGCTGCCCATGTCCGCGGCACCGGCCTGGCTCGACGCGATCTCGCGTGCGACGCCCTTCCGCTACGTCGTGGAGGGACTGCGCGCGGCCTTCGCCGGTCACTACGCCTCGGGCACGCTGGCCGCCGGCGTCGGCGTCTCACTGGCTTTCGCGGTGGCCGCGGTCACGGTCGGCACTCGGACGTTCGTCCGCCGACACGCGTGACGGCGGACGTCACACGGGATTGTCGTGGAGCCAGGTCAGAACCTGCCGGGCGTGCTCGTTCGGCGGGAAGACGGGGTAGAAGACGTGCTCGATGGCGCCGTCCCGGATGATCAGGGTCAGGCGCTTGAACAGCGTCCGCCCGTCGGCCTCGAACGTGGGCAGGTCCAGCGCGCCGGCCAGGCTCAGGGTGAGGTCGGACAGCATCGCGAACGGCAGGCGGAGCCGCTCGACCACCTCCTGCTGGTACGCGACGTCCTGACTGGACAGCCCGAACACCCGCTGGACGCCGGCCGCGAGAATGTCCTGGTGGTGGTCGCGAAAGTCGCAGGCCTCGGTGGTGCACCCACGGGCCCCGGGGATGGAGTCCCAGCCCTGCGGCAGGTCGGTGCCCGGGCGGCCGGTCAGCGGGTAGGCGTAGAGCACGGTACGGCCCGCCCCGAGCGCGTCGAGGCCGATCGCCTCGCCCGTGGTCGCGGGCAGCTCGATGTGGGTGGCGGCCAGCCCGGTGAGGTGGTCGGCCGCCCCGTCGTCCTCGGGGACGGGCAGGTCGGCGGGCAGCTGGTTCAGATCGCTCATCAGGTGTTCCTCGGCCCTTCATCCGCCGTGCTCGTGACACCGGCCAGCTCCATGACGGGCATCTGCCCGGCCATCGGCTCGCGCGCGGCGACGGACCGCTGGGCGACGAACGCACCCGCCAGCACGATCACACCGCCGGCGAGCTGGACCGGTGACAGGTGCTCGCCCAGCGTAAGCCAGGCGAACAGGGCGGCTCCGACCGCCTCGACGTAGCCCACGGCGCCCGCGATCGCCGCTGACAGCCGGTGCACGGCGGCGACGCTGGCGAGGTAGGCGGTGACGGTGCTGACCAGGACC
>DASQPY010000376.1:0-5191 GCA_035643735.1 Actinoallomurus sp.
CGGCTGGTCGCACGGGCCGTCGAGAGCTACGGCCGACTCGACGTCATGGTCACCAACGCGGGCATCCTGCGCGACCGGGTCCTGTGGAAGATGTCCGATGAGGACTTCGACGAAGTGGTCGGCGTGCACCTGCGCGGGACGTTCACCTGCGCGCGTGCCGCCGCGGTGCGGATGCGCGAACAGGGCGAGGGCGGCTCGCTGATCCTCGTCGGCTCCCCCGCCGGGCAGCGCGGCAACTTCGGTCAGACCAACTACGCGGCCGCCAAGGCCGGGATCGCGGCGATGGTCCGTACGTGGTCCATGGAGCTGGCCCGGTCGCGCGTCACCGTGAACGCCGTCATCCCGGTCGCCGCCACCGCGATGACCGAGACCATCCCGGTCTTCTCCCCCTACGTCCAGGCCCACCGGCACGGCGCGGACTTCCCCGACTTCCTGCGCAAGGGCGAGGGGTTCGGGTCGGCCGAGGACTGCGCGGCGCTCGTACCCTTCCTGGCCTCGGACGCCGCCCGGGAGATCACCGGCCAGTGCATCGGGATCGGCGGGGACAAGCTCGCGCTGTGGTCGCATCCGCGGGAGGTGGCGGTCGCCTACGCCGACGGGGGCTGGACCCCGGACACCATCGCGGCCGCGTGGCCCACGTCGCTCGGCCGCGAACCGGAGACCGTGGGCCTTCCCGCTCCGGCGATCCCGGAGGCCTGAGATGGACCTGGCCGGGCTGACCGCCATCGACGTGCACACGCACGCGGAAGTGTCCTCGCGCGGCGGCGCGTCTCTCGACGACGCGCTGCACGAGGCGTCCAGCGCCTACTTCAAGATCGACAGTGCGGCGCGCAAGCCGACCCTCCAGGAGATGGCGGCCTTCTACCGCGAACGGAAGATGGCCGCCGTGGTGTTCACCGTGGACGCCGAGCACGCCACCGGAACCGCGCCCGTGCCCAACGAGGAGGTCGCCGAGGCGGCCGCGGACAACCCCGACGTCCTCATCCCGTTCGCCTCGATCGACCCGTTCAAGGGCAGGGCCGGGGTACGGCAGGCACGCCGGCTGGTCGAGGAGTACGGCGTCAGGGGGTTCAAGTTCCACCCCAGCCTCCAGGGCTTCTTCCCCGACGACCGGATGGCCTACGGGCTGTACGAGGCGATCGAGGAGCTCGGCGCGATCGCGCTGTTCCACACCGGGCAGACCGGGATCGGCGCGGGCCTGCCCGGTGGCGGGGGCATCCGGCTGAAGTACTCCGATCCGATGCGCGTGGACGACGTCGCCGTCGACTTCCCCGGCATGAAGATCATCCTCGCCCACCCGTCCTTTCCGTGGCAGGACGCGGCGCTGAGCGTCGCGACCCACAAGCCGACCGTCCACATCGACCTGTCGGGCTGGTCGCCGAAGTACTTTCCGCCCCAGCTCGTCAAGTACGCCAACAGCCTGCTCCAGGACAAGGTGCTGTTCGGCTCGGACTACCCGGTCATCAGCCCGGACCGCTGGCTGGCCGACTTCGCCGCGCTGCCGATGAAGGACGAGGTCCGCCCGAAGATCCTCAAGGACAACGCGGCCCGCCTGCTCGGCCTGCGCACTGACGCAGACCGGCCTTCCTCCTGAGACGGGGTGCTCGATGCGCAACCAAGGGCTCGGCTCGTGGCCGGTACGGCGAGCGCGCAAGACCCCGAACGACATCGCCCTCATCCATGACGGCACGCCGCTCACGTACGCCGGACTGCGCGACCGCGTCGCCGACCTGGCAAGCGCGCTGCGCGAGCTGGGCACCGGCCCGGGCGACCGGGTCGCCTACCTCGGCTTCAACCATCCGTCGTTCCTGCAGACGCTGTTCGCCACCGGGATGCTCGGCGGCGTGTTCGTCCCGCTCAACGCCCGGCTGACCGGGCCGGAGATCGCCTACCAGCTCACCGACTCGGGTGCCTCGGTGCTCATCCACGCCCCGGCCCACGCCGCCATGGTCGACGGCCTCCCGGTACGGACGGCGATCGGGCTGGAGGAGCTCGAGCGGCTGCCGGTCACCGAGCCGGTGGACGTGCCCGTGGAGCTCGACGACCCCTGCATGATCATGTACACGTCCGGAACGACGGGACGGCCCAAGGGGGCGATGCTCACCCACGGCAACATCACCTGGAACGCCGTCAACGTCCTGATCGACCACGATCTGATCGCGGACGAGGTGGCGCTGGTGTCCGCGCCGCTGTTCCACACCGCCGGGCTCAACATGCTCACCCTGCCGGTGCTGCTCAAGGGGGGCACGTGCGTCTTAACGGCCGGCTTCGACCCCGACGCGACGCTCGACCTGGTCGAACGGCACCGGATCACCTTCATGTTCGGCGTACCGGCGATGTTCCAGTCCGTGGCGCGCGCGGACCGCTGGGCCGAGGCGGACCTGTCCTCGCTGCGGCTGCTGACCTGCGGCGGCGCCCCCGTTCCTCCCTCGCTCATCGCCACCTACCAGGCGCGCGGCCTGACGTTCCTGCAGGGGTACGGGATGACCGAGGCCGCGCCCGGCACGTTGTTCCTGGACGCGGCGCACGCGGTGACCAAGGCCGGCTCGGCCGGCGTGCCGCACTTCTTCAGCGACGTGAAGGTGGTCGGGCCCGGACTGGCCGAGGTGCCGCCCGGCCAGCCCGGCGAGGTCGTCGTGAAGGGGCCGCACGTGATGCCCGGCTACTGGGGCCGGCCGGAGGAGACCGCCCGGTCCTTCACCGACGGCTGGTTCCACACCGGCGACGCCGCGCGTCTCGACACCGACGGCTACGCCTACATCGTGGACCGGATCAAAGACGTGATCATCTCCGGCGGGGAGAACATCTATCCCGCCGAGGTCGAGAACGCCCTCCTCGCCGATCCCGACGTCCTGGAGTGCGCCGTCATCGGCGTACCGCACGACCGATGGGGGGAGACCGGCCGCGCCATCGTGGTCCCCCGCGAGGGTTCGGGCCTGACCGCCGAACGCCTGCTCGGCTCCCTCGCCGGCCGCATCGCCAAGTACAAGCTCCCCACATCAGTGGTCTTCGCCACCGAGATCCCCCGCAACGCGACCGGGAAGATCCTCAAAGCCCGGCTACGTGATCTCTACGGAACGGAGTGACCGTGAACGTCTCCATCGATGACCTCCCCGATCTCGTCGGCAAGGACCTCGGCACAGGCGGCTGGCTGACCGTCGCCCAGCACCGGATCGACACCTTCGCCGACGCGACCGACGACCACCAGTGGATCCACGTCGACGCCGAGAAGGCCCGGCACGGCCCGTTCGGCGGCACGATCGCACATGGGTACCTGACCCTGGCGTTGTTCATCCCGCTCTTCAGCTCCCTGCTCGACGTCACCGGCGCCACGACCAAGGTCAACTACGGGCTCAACAAGGTGCGCTTCCCCGCTCCCGTACCGGCCGGAGCCCGGATCCGTCTCGGCGCCAGGATCAGCGAGGTACGGCCGGTCCAGGGCGACGGCGTGCAGGTCACGCTGGACGGCACGATCGAGATCGACGGCTCGGCCAAGCCCGCGTGCGTCCTGGAGAGCGTCCTGCGCTTCTACCGGTGACCGTGCCGACGGCCGGGTGATCACGGGCCGGCGGTCACGGAACCGCCGGGAAGCGTTCGACGTTGTCCTCCACCCAGTAGAGGAGCGCCCCCAGGGGCACGCACGCGTCGCGGCCCAGGTCGGTCAGCTCGTACTCCACGTGCAGCGGGACGTCCGGGTAAACGGTCCGGGTGATCAACTCGTGCTCCTCCAGCCTGCGCAGGACCGCTGTGAGGACCTTGGGGCTGCGACTGCGCCGGACGGGCGCGTGCGGACGCCGACCGGACGGGCACGGCGTTCGCGCAGGCACTCGGGTGCGCGGACGCCGCCTGCCTGCGCGGTAAGTCCGCTCAGGAGATCCTGACCGCGCAGGGCGGATTCTCCTTCGGCCCGGTCGTCGGCGGCTCCGTCCTGCCGGTCCAGCCCGCGGACGCGTTCGCGTCCGGCCACTACGACCGCGTGCCGGTGGTCAACGGCGCCAACCACGACGAGGGACGTCTCTTCGTCTTCGGCGCCTACGACGCGGGCGGGCATCCCCTCACGGCCGAGCAGTGACCGGTGGCGCTGCGGAACTCCTAAGGCGACGCCGCCGACCGGATCCTCGCGCTACCCGCTGAGCGCCTATCCCTCACCCGGCCTGGCGCTGTCGGCCGTCCGGACCGACCAGCTCATGTCCTGCACCGTCACGCGCTGATGCGCCGCCGCCCCGCACCGTACGGTGCGGGACTCGTCGCGGAAGGGGGGAGCGGGTTACGGTTCGTCCACGATCATGTGGAACGGAGCCCATATGTCCGTTGAGTCCGGCCGTCGATCCTCTCCTCTGCTGATGACCCTTCCGCTGCTGGCCGTGATCGCGGTTGCCGGGCTGACCTGGGCCAAGTGGTGGCCGTACACCCTCAAGCTGCAGAGCGTGCTGAGTGACCGGTCATGGGCCGGAACCTCGATCCTGAGTTCGGGGGGCACCGCCGACACCGCCCCGAGCCTGGCCGGCGGGTGGGACTTCACCCTCGCCTACGGCAGGGCCGTCTGGAAGGCGCTCGTGGTGGCCCTGCTGCTGGCCGCCGCGGTGGAGACGCTGGTGCCACGGCGCCGGCTTATGGCGGCGCTGAGCGGGCGCGGCGCGTACGGCGGAGCACTCGCCGGTGGCCTGCTGTCGCTGCCCTGCATGATGTGCACGTGCTGTACGGCACCGCTGGCCCGCACACTGCGCCGCAATGGCGCGCCGACCTCGTCGGTGCTCGCCTACTGGCTCGGGAACCCGACGCTGAATCCGGCGGTGCTCGCCTTCTTGGCGATCGTCGCGCCCTGGCAGTGGTTCGCCGTCCGGCTGCTCGCCGGCGCCGTGCTGGTCTTCGGCGTCACGGTGGTGATCGGACGCCTGGCCGGCCGGGACGCCGCCTCGCCCGTCCCGGCGGCCCCCGAAGAGGAGGGGGCGGCGACCGTTCCCCGGCGGTTCGCCGGTGCCCTCGGGCGGCTGTCGCTGACGCTCGTTCCGGAATACGCCGTCGTGGTGTTCGCCATCGGGACCTTCCGCGGCTGGATCTTCCCCCTCGACGACGGCGCCGCGCACTGGGCGATCCCGGCGCTCATCGCCGCCGCGACACTCGGGACGCTCGTGGTGATCCCGACGGCCGGGGAGATCCCGATCCTGCTGGGGCTCGCCGCCGCCGGGGC
>DASQPY010000377.1:0-18037 GCA_035643735.1 Actinoallomurus sp.
GCGCACGAGCGCCGAGACGGCCTGCCGGCTCATGCCGGACAGCTCCGCCGCGCGTTTGGCCTCCATCGGGCCGGCGATCCAGAGGGTGAACAGCAGCCGGAACCCGGGGTAGCTCCACCCGCGCGGCCGGTGCACCACCGACTCCATGTCGTAGATCACCATGTTCGTCACCCGGTAAAGGGTGAGGATGAGACGCATCGCCTCAGGATCGATCTCCGGCAGCCGAGCCTCGGCACGCTCGACCGCGGCGTCCACGAACGTCCAGAAGTCGAGGTCTTGTGCGCTCACGAAGCACAGCTTAGAGTCGGATACAAGAAGTAATCAAAGCTTTTATCAATAAGTCCGGAGTCGAGATGCCCTACTACCGCCGCGTCGGGGAGGTTCCCCGCAAACGCCACATCCAGTTCCGCAAGCCCGACGGTGGCCTGTACGCCGAGGAGCTGATGGGCGAAGAGGGGTTCTCCTCGGACTCATCGCTGCTCTACCACGTGCACCTGCCCACCGCGATCCTCAAGAGCGAGGGCGTGGACCTGCCCGCGCACAGCGTGGGCGCGAGCCCGAACCACCCGCTGATGCCGCGCCACTTCAAGCCGCATGACCTGACCGCCGGGGGCGACCCGGTGCTGGGGCGGCGCCTGCTCATGGCCAACGACGACCTGCGCGTCTCATACGTGGCCGCGGACGCCGACGCCGAGCTGTACCGCAACTCCGCCGGCGACGAGTGCGTCTACGTCGAGGCCGGCACGGCCCGGCTGGAGTCGACCTACGGTGCGCTGGACGTCGGCCCCGGCGACTACGTCGTCATCCCGACCGGGACCATCCACCGCTTCGTGCGCGACGGCGACGAGCTGCTGCGGCTGATGGTCTTCGAGGCGTCCGGGCACATCCGGCCGCCGAAGCGCTACCTGTCGCAGTACGGCCAGTTCCTCGAGCACGCGCCGTACAGCGAGCGGGATCTGCGGACCCCGGCCGAGCCGCTGGTCCTGGAGGGCGAGGACGTGCCGGTGCTCGTACGGCACCGGGGCGGGCTGTCGCGGCTGACGTACCGGCACCATCCGCTCGACGTCGTCGGCTGGGACGGCCACCTGTATCCGTACGTCTTCAACATCGGTGACTTCGAGCCGATCGTGAAGCGCACCCACGCTCCGCCGCCGGTGCACCAGACGTTCGAGGGGCCCAATTTCGTCATCTGTTCGTTCTGTCCCCGGCCATTGGACTTTCACGACGACGCCATTCCGATCCCGTACAACCACCATAACGTTGATTCCGACGAGATGATGTTCTATGTCGGTGGCGACTATTCGGCGCGTAAGGGATCCGGCATCGATGTCGGATCGATCAGCCTGCATCCGTCCGGATTCACCCACGGGCCGGCGCCGGGTGCCGTCGAGGGTGTCATCGAGGCGATGCGCAACGGCCACACGGAAACGACCGAGATGGCCGTCATGGTGGACACCTTCCGCCCGTTGAACATCGGTGGTCAGGCGTCATCGGTCGAGGTGGACGACTACGCCTGGACGTGGGCGCGCTAGGAGCCAGCCTCGCGTAATTCATTTATTCGCAGATGTCGGCATGATCAAATCGCCCATTCGTCGCGAACAGAAAATGCGAAATAACTGCGTGTGACAAATGCTGGTCCGGGTAGAAGACGCACCGGATCAGGGTGTCCTGCTGTGCGGTTTCGAGCCGGGCGCCCGGATCTGGGCACACGGCTTCTTCTACCTGAAACGGAGATCATGCATGCGCAAACTGTGCACGCTCGGGACCGGAGTCCTAGCCCTTGCCGCGGTAATGGGGACCGGTCTGGCCGCACACGCGGATAACGTGCGCCCGGCGGCGAAGGCGAAGACCGACGGCTACCAGATCGTCGCCCTTCCCAACGCCAATGTCGGAAACTTCACCCGGCGCACCGTGTACTGCCCGCCGGGCAAGCACGTGATCGGCGGAGGCGGCGAGGCGCAGGGCAACGACGCCATCCTGGTGGGCAGTTTCCCCACCCAGGACGGCCGGGGATGGATCGCCCTGGGCCGGCAGAACCGGTATGGCTCGGTCGGCATCAGCGTGTACGCAATCTGCGCCCTCTAGGGCACGAAGGCACGTAGGTCTCCACCCGGCTCAATGGCGCGATAGGCGGGCGGAGAAGGCTCTCACAGACCGTGGCCGCCGGTCTTCCGTGACTCTGGAAGGCCGGCGGCCACGCGTCGCGCTCTCAGACCGGCGCGAGGACGGCGGCGAGCAGCGTACGGGTGTACTCGTGCCGCGGCGACGCGTACAGGTCCGCGGCGTCGGCCAGCTCGACCAGCTCACCGTCGTGCATGACCGCCACCCGGTCGCTCACCTGGCGTACCACCGCCAGGTCGTGGGAGACGAACACGATCGTCAGGTCGTACTCCTCCTGCAGGTCGCCCAGCAGCTCGAGGATCTGCGCCTGAGTGGAGACGTCCAGCGCCGAGACCGGCTCGTCACACACCAGGAGCTTGGGCCGCAGCGACAGCGCCCGCGCGATGCCCATCCGCTGCCGCTGGCCGCCGGAGAACTCATGCGGGTACCGGTCATGCCGGGAGGCGTCCAGACCGACGCGTTCCATCAGGTCGCGGGCGGTCCGCAGAGCCTCGCGGTCGCCGGTGCCCTGCACGCGAAGCGGATCGGCGATGCTGTCGCCGACCGTACGGCGGGGGTTCAGCGAGGAGACCGGATCCTGGAAGACCATCTGCAGGTCCCGCCGGACCGCGCGCATGCCGCGCTCCGGCAGCCGCGTGATGTCCTGACCGGCGAAGACGATGCTCCCGTGCGTCGGCTCCAGCAACCGTACGATCATCCGGGCGAGGGTGGTCTTGCCGCTGCCGCTCTCGCCGACCACGCCGAGCGTCTCGCCCCGCCGTACGTCCAGGGACACGTCGCCGACCGCCCGCAGCACCTCGCGGCGCAGCCCGCCGCCGGGCTGCCGGAACTCCCGGGTCAGGCCGGTGACCGTCAGCAGCGGCTCGCCCGGCGCCCGCGGTTCGCGGCCCGGGCCGTCGAGACGGGGGACGGCGTCCAGGAGCGCGCGGGTGTACGGCTCGGCGGGTGCCTTCAGCACCTCGCCCACCGGCCCCTGTTCGACCGCGCGGCCGTCCCGCATGACCAGGACCCGCTCCACCGAGCGCGACACGACGCCGAGGTCGTGCGTGACCAGCAGCAGCGCCATGCCGGTCTCGGTGCGCAGCTCGTCGATGAGATCGAGGATCTGCGCCTGCACGGTGACGTCGAGCGCGCTGGTCGGCTCGTCGGCGACGAGGATCTGCGGCTCGCACGCCAGCGCCATCGCGATGAGCGCCCGCTGCCGCATCCCGCCGGAGAACTCGTGCGGCCGGGCCCGCGCACGCCGCGCCGCGTCCGGGATGCCGACCCGGTCCAGTACCTGGACCGCCTTCGCCCAGGCCGCCCTGCGTCCGGCACCCGTGTGCGTGCGGTACACCTCGGAGATCTGGTCGCCGATCCGGTAGTACGGGTCCAGCGCCGACATCGGATCCTGGAAGATCATCGCGATGCGGCGCCCGCGCAGGCGCCGTACGGACTCGTCGTCGAGGGCGTTGACGTCGTCCTCGCCGAGCAGGATCTCTCCTGACACCCGGGCGCTGGAGTGCCGGTGCAGGCCGAGCAGGGCGAGCGCGGTCGTGCTCTTGCCCGAGCCGGACTCCCCGACAATGCCCAGCGCGCCGCCGGCGGCCAGGTCGAAGGAGACGCCGTCCACCGCGCGCAACGCGGTGTCGCCGTCGCCCGGGAACTCCACGGTCAGGTCCCGTACCGAAAGGACGCGCCGCCCATCAGTGCTCATGACTCGTTCGCTCATGCCAGCACGACCCTCCGGTCGATCACCGCGTACAGCAGATCGGCGGCGGTGTTGGCGACCACGATGGCGGCACCGGCCACCAGCGTGAGCCCGGCGACGACCGGGATGTCGACGTTGTTGGATGACTGCACGATCAGCTGGCCCAGGCCGGGCAGCCCGAACAGCGTTTCGGTGAGCATCGCGCCGACCAGGACGTAGCCGAAGTCGTACGCGGTGATCGTGATGACCGGAGTCAGAGTGCCGCGCAGCGCGTGCCGGCCGACGACCCGCCGCTCCCGGAGGCCGTACGCCCGGAGCGTGCGGATGTGGTCCTCCGACAGCGTCTCGAGCATCCCGCTGCGCGTCAGCCGCGCGTAGATCGCCGACTGCGCGATGGCCAGGGTGAACCAGGGCAGCAGCAGGTTCTTGGCCCAGGCGGCGGGATCCTCGGTGAACGGGACGTACACCGGAAAGTCCAGCCAGTGCAGGTAGCCGCAGAACAGCATCAGCAGCAGCAATCCGCTCACGAAGATGGGGGCACCGAACGCCAGGACCGAGACGGCCGTCACCACGCGGTCGGTGAACCGGCCGGCCCGCAGCGCGGACAGCACGCCCGCCGAGACGCCGATCAGCAGCCACAGCACCATCGCGCCGAAGGTGAGCGACAGCGAGACCGGCAGCCGCTGCCCGATCAGGGACAGCACCGGCTGGTCGTTCTGGAACGAAAAGCCCAGGCACGGTGCCGCGCAGTGGGAGACGTCCGGGCCGGAACTGTAGTCGCGGCCGACGAAGATGCCTTCGAGGAAGTGCCAGAACTGCAGATACTCCGGCTGGTCGAGGCCGAGCTTGTGATCGATCGCCGCGAGCTGGCCGCCGCCGCAGCCCTTGCCACAGACCAGGACCGCCGGGTCGGAGGGGAGCGCGTAGAAGATGACGTAGACGAACGCCACCATCACCACCAGCAGCACGACCGTGCTGGCGAACCTCCGTAGCAGATAGCGCGTCACCGCCGGCCTCCCCGCAGGGACGGGGCCTTCGGATCCAGCGCGGTGCGCAGGCCGTCGGCGAGGAGGGTGAAGGCGAGCACGTTGAGGAGCAGGAGCAGCCCGGGCACCAGGACGTAGGTCGGGTCGGCCTGGAACCACGTCGTCGCGGTGGACAGCATCTGCCCCCACGAGGACGCCGGCGGGCGGACGCCCACGCCAAGGAAGGACAGGCCCGCCTCGGAGATCATGTTGGAGGGGAGAAGGAGCGCGGCATACGTGACGAGCGGCGCCGAGACGCCGGGCAGGATCTCGTACACCGCGATGCGCGCCCGCGACGCGCCGGACAGGCGCGCCGCCGACACGTAGTCGCGCGTTTTCAACGACAGCACCTGCCCCCGTACGAGCCGGGCCGTGCCGCCCCAGCCGAACAGGCCGATGACCATCATCAGCAGCAGCGGGCGCGGGAACGTTCCCGGCACGATCGCCAGCAGCGCGATGGCGAAGATGAGCTGGGGGAAGGAGATGGCCAGGTCGATCAGGCGGCCCAGGAACGCATCGGCGACCTTGCCGCCCAGCCCGGCCGCCAGCCCGACGCCCACCCCGAGCAGGATCTGCACGATGAGGGTACCGAACGCGACGAGGAAGGAGATCCGCGCGCCGCCCAGGGCGCGGGCGAACAGGTCGCGGCCGGTCGTCGGCTCCACGCCGAGCCAGTGCGCCCCGCTCGCGCCGCCGAACGAACCGCGCGGCACCCCGCCGCGCGCCGAGTCCAGCAACTCCGGATGGTAGGCCGTGGCGTCCTGGCCCTCGAGGTGGATGAGCAGCGGCGCGATCAGCGCGGCGACGAGCATGAGCACGGCCACGACGAGCCCGGCCATGGCCATCCGGTCGGCGTACAGCCGCCGCCGTACCTGCCGACCATGGGCCGGCGCCTCCGGAGCGGCGCCGGCCTCGGTGATCAGTTCAGCGGTCATCTACTTGACCGACACCATGGCCGGGTCGTACGAACCGCGCCACTCGTCCAGGTAGGCGTTCTTGACGTTCTTGCCGGTCAGCCGGATGTAGATCGGGTGGATCAGCGGGACGGTGAGCGCCTGCTTGCCGATCGCGGCGTCCAGGGCGCCCCAGCGCGGCCGGGCCTGGACCGGGTCGGTGATCTTATTGATGGCGTCGAACTCGGCGTTGATCTTCGGGTCGTTCAGCTGGGAGGCGTTGAAGTTGCCGCCCTCCTTGAGGATCTGCCGCCCGTCGAAGATCGGCGCCAGGAACGGCCCGCCGGTCGGCCAGTCCGCGCCCCACGTGGCGAGGAACATGCCCGGCTCGGTGGAGGGCTTCTGGACCGTGTCGCCGTAGCCGGCGTCGTCGTACGGCTTGAGGCTCACCGTGATGCCGGCCTGCTTGAGCGAGGCCTGCACGGCGGTGGCGACGGCCGGGCCGTCGTGGTTGTAGTCGGCGTTGCGGTGGGCGAGCGTGACGGTCAGCCCGTTCGGGTGCCCGGCCTGGGCGAGCAGTTCCTTGGCCTTGGCGGCGTTGCCGTTCGGGCCGGCCGGGAAGTAGTCGTACGGCTGGTAGCCGAACGCGGCCTGGTCGGGCAGGTAGGTCGTGGCGGCCTTGGCGAGGGAGCTGCCGCCCACCGCGTTGATCACCGACTGGCGGCCGATCGCGTACGAGATCGCCTCACGCACCCGGATGTCGTCGAAGGGCTTGACCTTGGTGTTGAAGGCGATGTAGTCGGTCTCCCCGAACTCGCCCTTGACCGCGCGCTTCTTCAGGTTCGGATCGGTGGAGATCCGGGCCAGCTCGGCGGGGGACAGGTCGGTGTCGACGGTGATGGCGTTGGCGTCCTTGCCCGCGCTGGAGCTGAGCCGCTGGTTGATGACGGCCGCGTTCAGGCCGTACGTGCCCTCGATCCGGTCCGGGCAGGCCAGCCGCTGGTCGTCCACGGTACGCGACCAGTACGGGTTGCGGACCAGCACCAGGCTCTTGTCCTGCTCGTGCGAGACCACCTTGTACGGGCCGCTGGCCACCGGGTGCTTCTCATAGCCCGTGCCGTCGTCCTTGGCCTTGGGCACCGGCGCGAACTGCGTGGCCGTCGCGACGTAGGGGAAGTCGCCCTCGGGCTTGCGCAGCTTGAAGATGATCGTCTTGTCGTCGGGCGTCTGGATCGAGTCCAGCTCGTTGCCCTTGTACGGGCCCTTGTAGTCCGTGCCGCCGGCCAGCCAGTCGCGGAGGTACGGGATGCCGCCGGGCAGCTCGGGCGCGAAGGCTCGCTCGACGCCCCACTTGATGTCCTTGGAGGTGATGGCCGTGCCGTCGTCGAACTTCAGCCCGTCCTTGAGGTGGTACGTCCAGGTCTTGGCGCCGTCGCTGGCCGTGCCGGTGTCGGTGGCCAGATCGGGGACGACCTCGTCGCCGGCCTGACCGGGCACCCGGTGCCGGGTGGTCAGCGTCCGGAAGATCAGCGAGGTGACCGAGCCGCCGCCGGAGGTGTAGATCCGGGCGGGGTCGAGGTGATGGGCGGTGGCGTCGGACTGGTTCAGAATGGAGAGCGTGCCGCCCTGGCAGTTCTTGGGGTCGAAGGCCGCGCTGCCTCCGGAGGAGGATCCGTCGGAGGAGCAGGCGGCCGCGCCGGTGGCAAGGAGGGCGGCGGCAGCGGCGGAGGCGAGCAGGGTGGAGCTTCTTCGCATCAGAGGTTTCTCATTCAGGCGTTGACTGCGAGGTTGACGCGACTGCACTGGGAACGGCAGGCGTGACGTGACCCTCGAAAAAGGAAGACCGAAACCGGCGGCGCGGAGCGCCCGGAGGTCAGGGGCGGAGGCTCAGGTCAGATCGCACACAGCGCGCTGGCCTGGCGTCGGAGATCGACATGCAGGCGGGCGACGAGGGGCTTGCTCCGATACATGGTCAGCATCATGCTCGGCATTGGCTCCTTACGTCAATTTGGCTGTCACCGGTTGGTGTGGAGATCAACCATATACCGATCTTCCAGGTAGAAATTGTTCGGCCGGTGGCGCTCGCCTGGGGTGTTCCCTTGATCATCGATGCGTGGTCCACTGGTGGGCGTGACGGAGGCGGATGAGGTGGCGCGCCGCTGCGCCGAGAAAATGTACGCGGCCGACCGATCCTCCCAGCATCTGGGCATCGAGATCACCGACGTGGCGGCAGGCCGGGCCCGGGCGCGGATGACCGTCGCGGACACGATGGTGAACGGCCACGGCATCGCGCACGGCGGCTACGTCTTCCTGCTCGCCGACACGGCGTTCGCCTTCGCCTGCAACACCTACGAGATCGTCACCGTCGCCGCCGCGGCCGACGTGGTGTTCGTCGCGCCGGCACGCTCGGGCGACGAACTGATCGCCGACGCCGTGGAGCGCGTCCGCTTCGGCCGCAGCGGGATCTACGACGTGACCGTGCGCCGCTCCGGCGGGGACGTCGTCGCCGAGTTCCGCGGCAACAGCCGTGCCCTCCCCGGAGCGTCCCGATGAGGGCGCCGCTGGGGTCACGCGCCTTCGGGGACGTCGCCGGGCCTCGCCGGCCCGGGCCGGTCATGGCGGGCCGGGGCGTGGCCGCCCTGCGGCGTGGGCCGTACGGCGAGGCGCCGGGCGGGCGGCGAAAATGTGTGAGGTCGCAGCTTGACGGCCGGGTGCTCCGGCCGGACCGGTTCCGTGAAGGCCGGACGATGCCGGTGGGGGGCCGATGAACGCGCGGCGGGAAGCCTGGGAGTTGCTCGGCGGCGAGTACGACGTCCGGGTGCTGGAGCCGTCCCCGCCCGCCATCACGGTGCCACCCTGGTTCGCCGACGATCCGCTGGCCGGGCCGTACGGTGTCCGGCTGGTCACGCCCGTCAGCGGGCTGGGGCGGAGCTGGGACGAGCTCACGCGTGAGCGGCCCGCTCTGGCCGGCTTCTGCGCCGATCGCTGGCTCGGCGCCTGGCACCGCCTCGCCCCGCTGCCGCGCGCCTTCGTGGCCACGCGACGTTCGCTGCACTCGCTGGCCGAGCACGTCGTCGGCGCCGCCCGCTACGCCGCCAATGGCAAGATCGGCCTGCGCTACACCCGCCGCGGCTTCGGTACCCCGTACTTCGGCACCGGCCGCCAGATCCGGGTCGAGGCGGGGCGGCTGGTCATCGACGGCACCTCGCACACGCCGGCGACGCTCGGCGAGGCCGCGACGCTGGCCGGCGTTCCCCTCGGCATGCCACCGGACGTGTACGGCCCCTCGACGCCCGCCGCCCCGGATACCCACCTGCCGGTGAACCCGGCCGCCGCCGAGGCGCTGGGCGCCTGGTTCGGCTTCGGCTGGTCGGTGCTCGAACAGCTCCGCTTCGACGGCCGTCCCCTGGCGCCAGGGCGGGTGCAGCTGTGGCCCGAACACTTCGATCCGGCCCTTGACCTGGGCGAGGAGTCCGCCGGCCGGCGTGCCTCCTTCGGTGCCTCCCCGGGCGATGACGCCCACCCCGAGCCCTACCTCTACGTATCCCCGTGGCAGAGACGGACCGGAGCCTTCTGGGCCGACGCCACCTTCGGCGGCGCATCCCTCACCTACGGTGCGCTCCTCGCCTCAGACGACCAGCGGCAGACCGCTCTCGCCTTTTTCCGACAAGGGCTGGAAGAGCTGAACTCCTGATTCCGGCGCTCGGGATCGTCATGCCACGCCGCACTTCCCCAAGCTCAGTTAAGAAATGAATCGGTTCCCGTTTAACAACGGGTGGGCAGGGTCCTCGGTGCGGGGGCACACGGGGGGACGGCCTCGACAAGCAGGCCAGACGTTCCCGCCTACGGCGAACCTGGGGCTAACGGCGGACCACGTCGCTGCGCCTGCTGGTGCCTTCCACGTCACCGTGCGAAAGGAGCGACAGAAATGCGCAAGGGAGTCAGGGCCGTCTGCGTGCTGGCCGTCAGCCTCGGCCTGCTCACGACGGGGTGCGGCGACAAGCACAAGGCCGTGCCGTCGTCCGGCGGCCTCGCCCAGCCGACATCGCCGGGGATGGAATCGCCGGGGACCGCGTCACCGGGTACCGAGTCGCCGGGGACGGAGTCTCCGGGGACCGAGTCGCCCGGGGCGTCGGTGTCACCGGCGCCCGGTCCGGTCACGATCAAGGCCAAGGACACCAGCATCGGCAAGATCCTGGTGGACGACAAGGAAATGACGCTCTACCTGTTCGAGAAGGACAAGGAAGGCAAGCCGACCTGCACCGGTGAGTGCGCCACGGCATGGCCCCCGGTCGTCACCACCGCCAAGCCCACGGCGGGTGAGGGCATCAACGCGGCATGGCTCGCCATGGTCGATCGGGCCGACGGTACGAAGCAGGTCACCTACCACGGCCATCCGCTCTACCACTACGCCAAGGACACCAAGCCCGGCGACATGACGGGCCAGGGTGTCGAGGCGTTCGGTGCCAAGTGGTACGTCGTCGACGCGGCCAAGGGCGAGAAGCTCGAGAAGAAGTAGCCAGACGCCGGCCACAGAAGCCTCGCCGGTGGCGGCATGCCCACGGGCAGCGCCGCCACCGCGATCGTCGACTCCGTTCACGTCTCCGTGCGAAGGAGCGGACACACATGCGCAAGGCAGTCAGTGTCGCCTGCGTGCTGGCGACAGGCGTCGGCCTGCTCGCTTCGGGCTGCGGTGAGAGGCGACCGGTCCTGCCCCGCTCGGGCGGGTACGCCCAGCCGTCGTCGCCCGTCCCCGAATCGTCCCCGTCGGCGGAGACACCCCCGCCGGCGGGGGCACCGGAGCCGTCACCGTCACCCTCATCGACGGAGGGCAGGGAGTCACCGGCACCGGGGCCCGGTCCACTGCAGATCGACACCAGGGTGACGCGCTACGGCCGGATCCTGGTCGACGGTCAGGGCCGGACGATCTACGTGGCCGCGAAGGACAACGCCGACTTCGAGTCCACGTGCACCGGCCCCTGCACGAAGGAATGGCCGCCGTTGTTCACCAATGGTCAGGTCACCGCGGGGCCCGGCGTGAACTCCGCCTGGCTCGGCACGATCGGCCGCTCCGACGGCCCGACCCAGGTGGAGTACAACGGCTGGCCGCTCTACTACTCGGCCCGAGACGGCGAGCCCGGTGACATCAAGGGCCAGGGCGTCGCCTCGAACGGCACCACCTGGCACGTCGTCAACGCCGACAAGGGGCAGAAGGTGAAGTGAGTCACCAGTTCGGCAGCTCCGGCAGTGAGGACGGCAGCAGCCAGACGCCGCCCGCCACCAGCGCCACGACCGCGACGATGCCGAAGCCGAACACCCACATCAGCCCCGGCATGCCCGTGAGCCGTGCCAGCTGGTCGGCGTCGGAGTCGGGCGCGCGGCCCCGTGCGCGCTTGCTCTGCAGCTCGAGTACGGGACGCGCTCCCGCGAGGAGCAGGAACCACGTGAAGGCATACGCGAACGCCGCCTGCACCGTCGATGACCCGAACCAGGAGACCGCGAAGAAGACCGCGCCCGTCGTGACGACGGACAATACGCCGTACATGTTGCGAATCAGGATGAGAATCGCGGCGAGCAGCAGGATGCCCGCCCACAGCAGGGCGGTGATGTGCCCGAACGCGAGCAGCCCGGCGGCGCCGAGGCCGAGCAGCGGGGGAGTGACGTACCCGGCGAAGGCCGTCAGGATCATGCCGGGACCGTACGGCTTGCCGCTCGACACCGTGACGCCCGAGGTGTCGGAGTGCAGCCGGATGCTGTGCAGCTGGCGGCCGGTGACCAGCGCGGCCACCGCGTGCCCGCCCTCGTGCGCGATCGTCACGACGTTGCGCAGCACGTGCCACGCCGAGCGGACCGAGACCGCCCCCAGCGCGGCCACCCCGGTGAGCGTGACGAGCCACCACGGCGGATGCGGTTGCGTGCCGACGACGTCATGCCAGACGTCGCCGAGAGTGGACAGGTCCATTCATCACCTCTGACCGGTACGACGTGCCCAGGGCCCGCAAGTTTCTCGAGCGGGCGAACCCATATCTTGGCTCATCGGCTGCGCGGCGTGGAGACATCTGCCTTCAGGGAGGGGAGGAAACGCCGCTCCCGCTTGGAACGTCGGTGGTGGTGGTTAGCGTCTTCGTATGAGATTCCGGCTCCGGCCCACGGCCGCCCAAGAGGCGGGCTTGCTGGAGCATTGCGCTCATGCCCGGTTTGTGTGGAATATCGCTTGCGAACAGCACCAATGTTGGCGGCCGGGGCGGGTAGCGGCACCGGGCTACGCGGAGCAGGCCCGCCAGTTGACCGAAGCCAGGAAAGAGTTCGGATGGTTGGCGGCAGGATCCCAGACGGTGCAGCAGCAGGCGCTGCGGGACTTCGCCCAGGCGATGGCGAATTTCTTCGCCGGGACGCATCGTCGGCCGACGTGGCGTAAGGCGGGCGTCCATGAAGGCTTCCGGATCGTCGGCCGACGCGGCGACCATTGGGATGTACGGCGCTTGTCCCGCAAAACCGGTGAAGTGCGAATCCCGAAGGTTGGCTGGGTGCGGTTCCGCTGGTCGCGCGCTGTCCCTGATGAGGTGAAGTCGTTTCGGGTGAAGCGGGATCGGGCGGGACGCTGGCATGTGGCGTTCGCGGTGATCCCACCACCGATCGACGAGCCCGGTACGGGTGCGGTCATCGGTGTGGACCGCGGCGTGGTCGTGTCGGCCGCGTTGTCGACCGGTGAGCTATTGTCGGTCCCCGGCCTGCGCGAAGCCGAAGCGAGACGTCTGCGACGGTTGCAGCGCAGGCTGGCGCGCGCGGCGCGGGGATCGAACCGGCGCACGCGCCTCAAAGCCGCGATCGCCCGGATCAAAGCCCGCCAGACCGACCGCCGCACGGACTGGGTGGAACAGACCTCCACCCATCTGGTGCGCCACTTCGACCACATCCGTGTCGAAGACCTCAAGATCAAGAACATGGTCCGGTCCGCACGCGGCACCATCGCCACACCAGGTACGAACGTGCGGGCCAAAACCGGACTCAACCGATCCATCCACGCAGCCGGATGGGGCCATCTGGTGACCCGCCTGGAGCAGAAAGCACCGGGCCGGGTCGAGAAGATCAATCCCGCGTACACCTCCCAGACCTGTAACGCCTGCTGGCATCGCGCACCGGAGAACCGTGAGAGCCAAGCGGTCTTTCGCTGTCGCGCCTGTGGGCACACCGATCACGCGGACGTGAACGCGGCCAAGAACATCGCGGCAGGACGTGCCGTGACAGCGCGGGGAGCCCTCCAGCCATCGGGCGGGGCTACGAACCGCGAACCTCAACGCGCTCTCTCCTCCGCGTAGGAATGAGTGGGTTGGAACCGCCCGCCTTCAGGCGGGAGGACGTCAAGTCGGCCAGTAAGGTGTTGCCTCTATGAGCGACCCGTTGATGAGCGTTTATCCGCCCCTCGAGCCGGCCTCCCTGGTGACGCGGCGGTCCCGGCTCTTCCCGTTCGACTCGGACGGGCTCACCCTCACCCATCTGGGCCGTGGCGCCATCTGGCTGGCGTTGAAGGCCCTCGGTCTCGGGCCGGGCCACCGGCTGGCGATGCCGGCCTACCACTGCGGCTCGGAGGTCGAGGCGGCCCGGCTGGCCGGCATCGAGGTGATCTTCTACCGGGTCTTCCCGACGCTTCAGGTCGACGAAGAAGACCTGATGCGGGCCGCCCGGCAGTCCGACGCGACGTACCTGATCTCCTACTACGGCTTCCCGATGCCGGCCGTCCCGCCGGGCACCCGGGTGATCGAGGACGCCGCGCACGCGCTGTTCTCCTACGACGGCGGCAGCGCGATCGGCTCGCGCGGCGACGCCGCCGTCTTCTGCCCGCGCAAGTCGCTGGGAGTGCCCGACGGCGGCGCCGTGCTCATCCGCGGCGGCTCCATCGAGGCGACCGGACGGCCGCCCTGGAAGGGCATGGCGCGCTCGATCGCCTCCCAGGGCATGGGCTGGGCCGCCCAGTCGCGCGCCGGGGTCCTGCGCGCTCCCGCCACCAAGGTCTTCCGCAAGGTCAGCAAGACCGAGCAGGCGGTCGAGGCGGGCACGCTCACCGAGACCGTCATCGGCGAGTGGAACCTCGAGGTCGCCGACATGGAGAGCGCGGCGTCCAAGGCTTCGCGCATGACCGAGTGGGCCGTGCACGGCGCGGACGGCGGGCGCATTCGTGAGGAGCGGCGCCGCAACTACCAGATCCTGCTCAACTCCCTGCCCGAGGTCTGCCTCGACCGCTTCCGCGGCCTGCCCGACGGTGTCGCGCCGCTGTACTTCCCGGTACGCGTGCCGGAGCGCGACCGGACCATCGCCGAGCTGCAGAAGCGCGGCGTACGCTCCATCGAGATCTGGCCGGTGCCGCATCCGCTGCTGGACCGTCAGCGCTACGCCGAGCTGGAGCCGCTGCGCCACCAGATGCTCGCCCTCCCGGTGCACCAGGGCCTGAGCGAGTGGCACGTCGAACAGGTCGCGCTCGCCGCACGCGAGGCCATCGGCGCCGCGCACCGCTGAGCATCCGCCGGGCGGGGAGGCGGGACGACCGCCGAGCGCCCACCGCCCGGCGGGAGCACGCCCTCGTACCGCCGGGCCGGGCTGAGGAATCAGAGCCCGGCCGGCCGTTCTGACGGCCGTGGAAATTCGATGATCTCGACGAGGCTCGCGGCGTCGACGAGGGCGAGGGCGTCCTCCACCCGGCGGTAGTAGCCGCTGCCCATGCCGTGGTCGCAGCCGGGGCCGAGCAGGACTCCGCGCCACGAGACGCGGAGCCACGGGCGGGTGCCACGACCGTCGCAGCGGTCGAGAAGGATCACCTCGACGCGCCGCCCGTGCCTGTCGACCATCCGCCCGCCCATGCGGGACACCTTATTTGACCTGGGCAAACGGAAACGCCGCGAGGGACGGGGAGGTGGCTTCGACGACCGCTACCGGCTCCGGCGCGCGCTCGAAGACCTGGTGTCCGCGGCGATGCGCGTCGCCGGAAGTCGCGACGGCGCGCCGTGTCCTCGTCAGATCTTGCGGATCAGCACGATGGGGGTCTGCTCGTCCTCGTTGCCGGCCGGATTGTCCGACAGGACCTTCTCGACCCACTTGCGGTCGACGCCCACCGACGCGCCGACGACCCACGCGCCGGTGAGGTTGTTGGCGTCGACGACGCAGACGTGGCAGCCGAGCGCGGCGGAGAGGTCCTCGGACAGCTTGTCCGGGCGGCCGGGGCCGAAGAGCAGGTGGTGGTCGTGCGGCGGCAGCGCCGCCGCGACGTCGTCGATCATCGCGGCGCCGGGCCCGGCCACACGGTAGAACCAGCCGCGCTTGCCCACCAGCTTGCCCGCCGCGCCCGCCGCGGCCCCGAGCAGGACCTTCGCACGGCCCGCCTCCAGGATCGCGCCCTGCATGCCCGCCGGGCTGTGCAGCGGGCCGATCTTGCCAACGAACTTGCTGAGCTGCTTCGCCATGCCCTCCGGCGTGATCATCTCCAGCGGGATCATGCGTCCCTGGCCGGCCGACGCCGGGCTCTCCGACAGCGCGAGGATGTCGTCGGGTCGAAGCTGCCCGTTGGTGGCCTCCTGGATCACCGGGAGGATGCCGCTGCGCAGCGTGATCATCTTGGTCTTGATCGGAATGCGGCGCGCGCCGACGGTCCGCTCGTCCACCGGGGCGACGGTCGGGGGCTTCGCCGGCGGCGTCTCGCCGAACTGGCGGTGCAGCATCTCCCTGATCTGGGCGTTGCCCGCGTAGATCGACGCGCCGCGGTGCAGGACGTCACGCGCGCCCGCGGGGTCACCCGCCTCGAGGCGCAGGTGGGCCAGGAGGGTGTAGTCCGAGGCGTACACGAGGTAGTCCGGAGCCAGCGCGATCAGCTCGGTCTGGTACTTGAGGCCGCGGACGTTGTCGCCCCGGTCCACCGCCCACTTCGACAGGCGCTTCAGCGCGTGGCGGCGCAGCTGGGGGTCGTTGACGACGGACTCGAGGAGGGCCTCGGACTCGTCGATGCGGTTGCCGTCCTTGAGGATGTCGGCCAGCGTCAGCGCGTACCACGGGATCGTCGGGTACTTCTCGCGGGCGGCACGGACGATCTCCGCGGCGCGGTTGTAGTCGCCCCGCCACTTGTGCACCTCGGCGAGCGCGGCGGTGGCGAAGCGCGTGTCGCCGCCGGCCGCGACGGCCGTGTTGGCGAGCTGCTCGGCCTTGCGGTCGTCGCGCTCGTTGGTGAGGACGAGCCAGGACAGCAGCGACAGCCCGTCACCGTCGAGGTCGGACCGCTTCGACTCCAGGAGCTGCTGGGCCTCCTCCGGCTTGCGTAGCCAGATGTCGTAGGCGCGGCTGGTGGTGCTCATCGGATGCGCGGCGTGGGGACCCCGGTCTGAGGCCGGGGAGGTAACGCCGCTCCCTCCCTTGTTTGTCGGTGGTGGTCGTTAGTGTGTTCGGATGCGGTTCCGGCTTCAACCCACGCCAGCCCAAGAGGAGGCGCTGCTGGAGCACTGCGCGCACGCCCGTTTTGTGTGGAATCTCGCAGTGGAACAGCATCAGCATTGGCGGCCGGGGCGGGCGAGCGCGCCGGGCTATGGGGAGCAAGCCCGCCAGTTGACCGAAGCCCGTAGAGCATTCGCGTGGCTGTCGGCCGGATCGCAGACGCGGTTCCGCTGGTCGCGCGCCATCCATGATGAGGTCAAGTCGTTCCGAGTGACCCGGGATCGGGCGGGGCGCTGGCATGCCGCGTTCGCGGTGATCCCGCCACCGGTGAGTGGGCCGGGTACGGGTGAGGTCGTTGGCGTGGATCGTGGTGTTGTCGTGTCGGCTGCGTTGTCGACCGGCGAGCTGTTGTCGGTGCCCGGCCTGCGCGACGGCGAGGCCAAGCGCGCGGAGCGACTGCAGCGGAGCCTGGCCCGCGCGAAGTGGGGCTCGAACCGGCGGCAGCGGGTCAAGGCCGCGATCGCCCGGCTGAAGGCCCGCGAGACCGACCGGCGTAAGGACTGGGTGGAGAAGACCTCCAGCGATCTGGCCCACCGCTTCGATGTGATCCGCGTGGAGGACTTGAAGATCAAAAACATGGTCTGTTCCGCCCGCGGCACCATGGAGGCGCCGGGGAGGAACGTGTGGGCCAAGGCCGGACTCAACCGGTCCATCCACGCGGCGGGGTGGGGCCAGCTCGTCGCCCGACTGCAGGACAAGGCGCCGGGCCGGGTGGAAAAGATCGATCCCGCGTACACGTCCCAGACCTGCAGTGCCTGTGGGCATTGCGCTGCGCAGAGCCGTGAGAGCCGAGCGGCCTTTCGCTGTCGCGCCTGTGGGCATGCCGATTACGCGGACGTGAACGCGGCAAGGAACATCGCCGTCGGGCGGACGGTGACTGCGCGGGGAGGCCGGCCGTTGGGCCGGCCCGTGAACCGCGAACCTCAACTCGTTCCCTCATCTGCGTAGGCATCGGGTTGGAATCCCTCACCTTAAGGCGGGGGAGGACGTCAAGTCAGAACCTCATGCGTCGGGGAGTCGGCACATCATCGCAGACCTACGCGGCGACCGTAGCCGCAGTGATCAACCCGGAAAAGTCCGGTCAAGCCCTGGGCAACGGCATCGCGTTGTGCGTGGTCGCGTGCCCCGGCATGGCGTAGTGGTCGATACCCTTGGGACTCGTGGACCTCCTTGACACGTGGCGATCACGTCCAGCGGCCCAGCAGCCCGAATGGCCCGACCCCGCCCAGGTGCACGCCGTGGCCGGCGAGCTCGCCAAGCTCCCGCCTCTCGTGTTCGCGGGCGAGTGCGACCTGCTCCGCGGGCAGCTCGCCGCGGTCGCGCGCGGCGAGGCGTTCGTGCTCCAGGGCGGCGACTGCGCGGAGACGTTCTCCGGCGCCACCGCCGACGACGTACGCAACAAGCTCAAGACACTGCTGCAGATGTCGGTCGTACTGACCTACGCCGCGAGCGTGCCGGTGGTGAAGATCGGCCGGATGGCGGGGCAGTTCGCCAAGCCACGCTCCAAGTCGGTCGAGGTACGCGACGGCGTCGAGCTCCCGGCGTACCGCGGCGACATGGTCAACGGCTTCGGCTTCACCGCCGAGGAGCGCACGCCGGACCCAGGACGCCTGCTGCGGGCGTACCACGCCGCCGCCGTGACGCTGAACCTCTGCCGGGCCTTCACCCAGGGCGGCTACGCCGACCTGCGCCAGGTCCACGCCTGGAACCAGGACTTCGTCGCGAACAGCCCGGCCGGGCGCCGCTACGAGCGCCTCGCGGGCGAGATCGACCGGGCGCTGGCGTTCATGAACGCCGCGGGCGCCGACCCGGAGGAGTTCCACCGGGTCGACATC
>DASQPY010000378.1:0-11410 GCA_035643735.1 Actinoallomurus sp.
TTCGTCGGCTCCGCGAGCGAAGCTGCTGTGCTCACTGGTTCACTCGCTCCGCTCGATCACTTGACCGCCCCGGCGGTGAGGCCGGTGACGAGATAGCGCTGGAGCAGCAGGAACCCGGCCACCACCGGCACGCTGACGACCAGCGAGGCGGCCATGACCTGGTTCCAGTAGACGTCGTACTCGGTGGAGTAGCCGCGGAGGCCCACGGCGAGGGTTCGGGTGATGTCGTTGGTCATGACCGAGGCGAACAGGACCTCGCTCCACGCCGTCATGAAGGCGTAGACGGCGACGGCGACGATGCCGGGGATCGCGGCCGGGATCACGACGCGGAACAGTGCGCCGAGCGGACCGCAGCCGTCGACCATCGCGGCCTCGTCCAGGCCGCGGGGGATCGACTCCATGTACCCGGCGAGCATCCAGATGGAGAACGGCAGGGAGAAGGTGAGGTAGGTGATGATGAGCCCGGCCCGCGAGCCGTACAGGGCGATCCCGGTGGCGTTCCCGATGTTGACGAAGATCAGGAACAGCGGGAGCAGGAAGAGGATGCCGGGGAACATCTGGGTGGACAGAACGGTGATGGTGAAGATCCGCTTGCCCTTGAACTTGTAGCGGCTCACGGCGTACGCGGCGAAGACCGCGATGAGCACCGACAGGCCCGTCGCCGCGCCGGCGACGATGGTGGAGTTCACGAAGTAGTGGGCCAGCGGCACGGTGTGCCAGATGTCCACATACGGGCGCAGCGTGAGGTGGCCCGGGATCCACTGGAACTTTCCGGTGACGTCCTGGAGCGGCTTCAGCGACGTACTGATCATCACGTACACCGGCAGGGCCGCGAAGATCGCCATCAGGGTGAGCAGGATCCGCCGGGTCCAGATGAACGACATCGGCCGGGCGGTCGGCGACCGGTATCCGCTAGGCATGACTACTCCTCCTGCCCCTCAGGGAGGTGAGCGCCAGGTACACCGTGGTCACCACGAGGAGGAAGAGCAGCAGCAGCACGGACATGGCCGAGCCGGAGCCGAAGTTCCAGGTGAGGAACGACGCCTGGTAGATGTGAATGGAGATCAGGTCACCCGCGGGGGGCGCCGACTGGCCGAACAGCACGTACGGCACGTTGAAGTCGTTGAACGTCCACAGGAACAGCACGAGGACGAGCACTTGGTTGATGGGGCGCAGGGACGGCATGGTGATCCGGCGGATCTGCTGCCAGACGCCGGCGCCGTCGATGGCCGAGGCCTCGTACAGCTCATCGGGGATGTTCTGCATGCCGGCCATGATCACGAGCAGCGCGAACGGCCAGTTGCGCCAGACCGAGACGACGACCAGCGACACGAAGCTGTTGTTGCCGATCAGCCAGAACGCCGGCTTGTCGGACAGGTGCAGCTGGTCGTGCAGCACGTGGTTCACCAGCCCGTTGTCGTGCTGGAGCATGAACGCCCAGATGATGACGGACGCGTAGATCGGCAGCGCGTACGGCGTCATGAACAGCGCGCGCAGGAAGCCACGGCCACGGAAGGTGTCCTGCATGAGGATCGCCCCGGTGATGCCGAGCAGCCAGGAGAACCCCACCGCGAGCACGGTGAACGCGCAGGTGATGAGGAACGAGTGCAGCAGCGCATGGCCGATCGCGCCGTTGAAGTCGACGGCGACGCGGTAGTTGCCCAGCCCCTTCCAGGGCGCCGCTCCCCAGTTGCGGATGTAGAACTGGGTCAGCTCCTTGAAGCTCATCACGACGCCGACGACCATCGGCACCAGATGGATCAGCAGCTCCATGAGCAGCGCGGGCAGGACGAGAAGGTACGGAACGGCGCTTCGGCCGATCGAGTAGCTGCGCCGGGGCTTCTTGCGCGACCGCGCCGAGCCGGGGAGAGAGTCCTCCCCCTGGCTCGGCGCGGTCGTGCCGGTGGTTGCGGCCATCGAGGTGTCAGCCCGTCATCTGCTGCTGGGCCTTCTCGAGGCGCTTCTGGACGGTTTGCGTGGTGATCGGCTTACCGGCGGCGGCGTCGGCGAACAGGTCCTTCAGCGCGGTGCCGACCAGGTCCTCGAACTGCGACTCCTTCGGCACCTGGGGAAGCGCCACGGCGCTCTTGGCCAGGCCCTGGCGCAGGACGGCCTGCTCCGGGTTGGAGAACTGCGGATCCGACTGGGCCGCCGACACCGGCGGGATCGAGCCGTACTTGCCGTTGAGGATCTTCTGCTCCTCGTCGCTCGTCATGAACTTGACGAACTTCAGCGCGCCGTCCTGGTTCTGGCTGTTCTTGAAGACGGCCAGGTTGATGCCGGCCACCATCGTGTCGACGTTGGTGCCCTGACCGGGAGCGCCGGACTGGACGGGCACCGGGGCGACGCCCCAGTCCTCGGCCTTCATGCCGCGCTGCGCGAGCTGGACGCCCGCGGCCTGCCACAGCAGCATTCCGGCCTTGCCCGTCGCGAAGTCCTGCAGGGACTGGTTCTGCGCGTACTCCGCGTTACCCGGTGCGGTGATCTTGTCGCCGGCGATGAAGTCGACGTACTGCTTGACGCCCGCGATCGCACCGGGGGAGGCGAAGGTCGGGTTCCCCGAGGCGTCGAAGAAGTCACCGCCGTGCTGCTTGGCGAAGATGTACGCGTGGTGGATGTTCTCGGCGTTGTTCGCACCCTCGACGGCCAGGCCGAACTTCCCGCCGCCGGTCAGCTTCTTTCCGTCGGCCACCAGCTCGGACCAGGTGGTCGGCGGACCCGCGATGCCGGCGTCCTTGAACATCTTCTGGTTGTAGTAGAGGCCGTAGGCCAGGGAGTAGAGCGGCACGGCCGCCGGCGGCTTGCCCGCGGCGCCGGTGGAACCCAGCGCGGAGGCGACGAAGCGGTCCTTACCGCCGATCGCGGCGAACGCCTTGTCGTCGAAGGGCAGCAGCGCGCCGGTCGCCTGGAGGGAGGCGGACCAGGTGTTGCCGATGTTGAGCACGTCGGGGCCCTGGCCGGAGGAGGCGGCGGTGAGGACCCGGTTCAGCAGGTCCGGCCATCCGACGACCTCGAGCTTGACGTGGATGCCGGTCTGCTGCTCGAACTTGGCCAGCTCGGGCGTGAGCTTCTGCTTGTCGTCATCAAGGCTCTTGCCCTGGTTGCTCGCCCAGTAGGTGAGCGTCTTGGGATTCTTGTTCCCACCGTTGCCGGTTGCGGACCCGCCACCACAGCCGGCGGCGGTGGCGACGAGGGTGATGGCTGCGATCGCAGCGGTGATCGTGGTCCTGCGCATGATCAGTGGCCCTCCGGGGCTAGGCCAGGAAGCTTAATTTAGGTTATGAGTTAAGACGTGACAGAAGATCCGCGTCAAGAGTCGTAGGGGTAGGTTGCGTGATCGTGATCGGGGAGGATGTTCCGGGTGAGTGATCGAGAGAAGCGCACCGTACGCGACCTTCGGCGTACCAACCGTTCGGCCGTGCTGCGAAAGCTCTACTTCGACGGTCCGCTCAGCCGGCAGGAGCTCGCGCCGGCGACCGGTCTGAGTTCCGGATCGATCAGCAACGTCGTGGCCGAGCTGACGGCGGACGGGCTGCTGGAGGAGGCCGGCTCGGTCGACTCCGACGGCGGCCGCCCCCGCACCCTCCTGCGCGTCGCGCGCCGCTGCGCGTACCTCATCGGTGTCGACGTGGGAGAGACCCGCGTACGCGTCGAGCTGTTCGACCTCGCGCTGACCGAGCTCGCCCGCGCCGAGCGGCCCCTCGCCCGGTACGGCTACGACGTCGAGCGGGTCATCGGTCACATCCGCGGCGCGCTGGCCGACGTGCTGCACGACGCGAACGTTGCGGCGAGCCGCCTGCTCGGGGTCGGCGTGGGTGTGCCCGGCATCGTCGACCGCAGCTCGCCCGGTGGCGCCGTCGTGCACGGCCAGACCGTCGGGTGGGACGCCGTGCCGCTGGAGTCCCTGCTGCGGGCCTCCGGCGGACTGCCCGAGGAGGTGCCGCTGTTCATCGACAACGGCGCCAAGACCCTCGGCCAGGCCGAAGTGTGGTTCGGGGCCGGACGCGGTGCCCGTCACGCCGTCATCGCCCTGATCGGCTCCGGCGTCGGCGCGTGCATCATCACCGACGGCGGTCTGTACGGCGGCGCGCACAGCAGCGCGGGCGAGTGGGGCCACACCGTGCTGCAGGTGGGCGGGCGTCTCTGCCGCTGCGGGGCGAAAGGCTGCCTCGAGGCGTACGTCAGCGCCGAGGCGGTCCTGGAGCGCTGGGCGGAGATCGGCGGCGACGTGGGCGACGCGGACGAGGAGACGGCCCTCGCCACGCTCCTGGCCCACGCCGATGCCGCGGACGAGAAGGCGGTCGCCCTGCTCGATGAGACCGCCGAGTATCTCGGCGCGGGTATCGCGGATCTGGTCAACCTCTTCAACCCCGAGCGGATCATCATCAGCGGCTGGGCCGGGCTGCTCCTCGGCCGGCACTTCCTCCCGGCGGTCCGCAGGTCGGCCGCCGCGTACGCCCTCCGCCATCCGGTCGAACGCACCACCATCGAGCTGGGGCTTCTCGGTCCGGACGCGGTCACGGTGGGCGCCGCGACGCTGCCGCTCGCCGACTTCCTCGCCCGCGGCGGACGCGGCCGCGAGTCGGCCACGGCCGGCCACTGACGCTTTTCTCCGTGGGATGATCGCCCGCATGACGACCGATGACGACCCTTTCCTGGCCGTCCGTGACGGCGCTCGCCATCGGGCGCTCGCCGAGCTGGCCGCCCGTGGCCCGGTGCACCACCTGAGGCTGGCCACGGGCACGGACGCATGGGTGGTGACCGGCTACGCCGAGGCGAAGGCCGTCCTGACGGACCCGCGCGTGATCAGGGAAGGCGCCTCGAACTCGCCGTACGGCGAGGAGATGCCCGCGGCGCTCTACTCCGCGTTGAACTCCCACATGCTGACGACCGACCCGCCCGCGCACACGCGGTTGCGCCGCCTCGTCTCGGCCGCGTTCACCCGGCGGAGGGTCGAAGAGCTCGCGCCGCGGATCGAGCGGATCTGCGCGGAGCTGCTCGATGAGATGGCGGAGGCGCTGGACGCGGACGGCGAGGTCGACCTGATCGACGCGTTCGCCGCGCCCCTGCCGATCACGGTGATCTGCGAGCTGCTGGGCGTTCCGCGTGAGTCCCACGGCGATGTCCGCGGGTGGGCCGGGCCGTTGCTGGCCGGCCGCTTCGTCGGGTACGAGGTGTTCTCCCGCGCCGCCGAGGAGTTCGTGGACTTCCTGCACGCCCTGCTGGCGGACAAGCGCCGTCAGCCGGCCGACGACCTGCTGTCGGCGTTGGTCGAGGTCCGCGACGGGGGAGACCGGCTCAGTGAGGACGAGCTGACCTCGATGGTGCACCTGCTGCTGCTCGCCGGGCACGAGACGACCGTCAACCTGATCGCCAACGGCATGAACGCCCTGCTGGCCCATCCCGGCCGGCTCGCGCTGCTCCGCGCCGAGCCGGACCGGCTGCCCGCCGCCGTCGAGGAACTCCTGCGCTTCGACCCACCGGCCCAGGTGCCGATCCCGGCCATCACCGCCGAGCCGATCGAGGTGGCCGGACAGCAGATCCCGGCCGGCGAGAACATCGTGGTCGCACTGCTGGCGGTCAACCGCGACCCCGCCCGTTTCGCCGATCCCGGTGTGCTCGACCTGACCCGTGACGACGGCGGTCACCTGGCGTTCGGGCACGGCGTCCACCACTGCCTGGGCGCCCCGCTGGCCCGCCTGGAGGCCCGGATCGCCCTGGGTGCGCTGCTGGACCGTTTCGGCGACCTCACCCTGGCCGTCCCCGCCGACTCGCTGGAGCGGCTGCCCTCTTTGATCATCAACCGCCTCGCCGTCCTCCCCGTACGGCGGGCGGGCTGACCGGTCCGCGCCCTGCCATGGCGGGCGCGGACCGGCGTAGGTCGGGCCGGCCGGCGATGCTCATCCATGCTCGCACCACCGGCCGGCGGTCGGTCAGGGGTAGCTGACGATGTTCACGGGAACCGTGTTGGTGCCCTGTGCCGCCCCTCCGGTGCTGTTGATGACGTGGTTGATGATGCCCTTGCCGCCGAGCGACACCGTGAGCAGGTCGTGGAACTTCACTCCGGCGTTATTCGGGACCTCGAAGCCGTGCTCGTCGACGATCGAGGGATCGACGTCGAAGTTGCAGTAGCTGCCCAGCCCCCAGCCCTCGTGGCTGGTGACGTTGTCGGCCACCTTGTAGGCCGCGTAGCCGCGGGTGCCTCCGTTCATGTACGCGGCCTGGTTGGGCGGGTCGTAGGGCAGCTCGTTCTGGAAGAAGATCGTCTTGCCGCCCTGGCCGTTCCACACGACGTTGTACTTCTGGTAGTGCTCGACGAACAGGCCGTACGCCGTCACGTTGTTGCCGTTGACGGTCAGACCGGTGTCGGCGGTGTTGACGGTCCAGCCGACGCCCGCCTGGCCGTGGTCCGCGCGCCAGGCCCAGATGTGGTCGATAAGGGTGTTGCTACTGTTCACGACCAGGCTCTGGGTCGCCTTGCCCGCGCTGGCGCCGCCGATGCGGAAGAAGACGTCCTGGATCGAGGTCGGGTTACCCGTGTGGCTGGAGCCCGCCGAGCCGTTCGGGCCGACCTGCAAGAGCACGGGGGAGTTCGTCGTGCCCGCGTCGAACAGCAGGCCGGCGATCTTGACGCCGTCGACGTCCGCGACCGTCATGGGGGTCGCGCCGCCGTCCGGGATGATCGTGGCGTAGCCGAGGCCGAGCACGACGGTGTTGGCCCGCGTCACGTTGATCGACTGGCTGACGTGGTAGACGCCCGGCGTGAACAGGAGGTTCAGGCCGGAGCTCAGCGCGGCGTTGATGGTGGCGGCGCTGTCACCGGGGTGGGCGACGTAGAACTGGCTCAGCGGGATCGAGGTGCCGGGCGTCGAACCGCTCGCCCAGGTGGTGCCGCGGGAGTTGTTCCGCAGGTTCGGTACGAGCACGTTGTAGTTGCCTGCGGAGTCGACGTACAGGTACGGCTTCTCCCTCGTCACCGGGCTGTTGTTCAGCGTGGTGTACGGGGGGTTGGGGAAGCTCTGCGCGGGCGCGCCGGTCACCCCGGAGAAGACCATGTTCCAGACCCCGTTGCCCCAGCCGCCGATCTGGCTGTCCCGGGTGAGCCACTGCTGCTGGGAGTACGGCGTGACCGTGCCGTCGACCTTGGAGTCGGCGATGTAGCCGCCGCTCGCCCAGCCGTAGCCCGACGGGGCCAGGTTGAGGTCGCCGCGGATGTGCATGCGGCGGAACGGTGCCGCCTGCGCGACGGCCCAGCGGTCGGAGCCGCCGGACGGGGTGACCGACATGTTCTCGGCCGACCGCCAGAAGTTCTGCGTCGCGTTGCCGCCGAACCAGCCGGCGTCGACGTTGACCGCGCCGTTGATGTTGACGTCGTCGACATTGCGGCCCAGGCCGGCGATCGAGGTGTAGAAGCCGATGTTGGCGTTGACGTTGTAGCTGCCCGGCTTGAAGAGCAGCGCGTACCGCTGCGAGCCGAACTGGTTGCTCTCCTGCTGGCTGAAGACCGAGTCGAGCTGGCTCTGGATGGTGCTGCTCGACATCGACGGGTCGAAGACCTTGACGTTCGGCCCGAGGTCACCGCCGCCGCCCGGGGGCGGTGTGGTGGTGCCGCCCGAGCCGTACACCTGGAACTCCCACAGCGAGTAGCCGTAGCCGGTGTGCCGGGCCGTGCCGTACATCCGGACGTAGCGGCCCGTGCCGCTGACGTTGAGCGTCTCGGTGCCGCCGGCGCCGGTGGTCGTGGAGTAGACGGTGCTCCAACTGGTGCCGTTCGCCGACACCTGGATCTGGTAGGCGCTGGCGTACGCGGACTCCCAGTTGAGGACCACCTTGCTGATGGTGGTGGAGGAGCCCAGGTCGACCTGGAGCCACTGTGGGTCGCTGAAGGCACTGGACCAGCGGGTGCCGGTGTTGCCGTCCACCGCGTTGGAGGCCGCGGTGCCGGCGTTCTCGCTGGATGAGGCGGTGGCGGGCTTTCCCTGGGAGATCAGGCCGTCCGCGGCGCGGGCCGGCCGCGGTGGCGCGACCAACATGACGGTGAGCGCCAGGACCAGGGCCCAGAGGGCCGTGGCGGCGCGGGGGTGGGGCAGGGATCTCATGGATCGTCTCCTGAGGGGGAGTGGAGACCGATCGGCTCTGGCGGGGCCGGGTTGGTCTCCGCACGGTCTGGGGCTTAATTCATGGCGTGATTTAACCTGCGGAAAATGAACCCGTCAAGGGGGTGGCGACGCTGGTGAATGGCTTCTTTATGGCCTTGATAAAAGCTATGAAGTCAAGTCCTGTCGCTATCTACCTGGTCCTGGGCGGAAGACGCCATGATCCGGCTCGCCGAGATGGGCGGGCCGATGCCCCGGCCGTTCCGGGCCCTGGGCTGGGCGGTCACCGATCGTGAGCAGGCGATGGGAGACGTCACCGCCCACTCGCGCTACCGCTCGACGCCTGCTCCTGGCCGCCCCGGCCGAGAGCCGTCTCGGCGATCAGGTCGCGCGGGCGCCCGGCGGCGACGTGGCCGCCACGGTGGAGTTCACCGACGTCGCGCCGGTCGCGGTCCCCGACCGGGTCCGGGCCAAGGTGGTCCTGGGCGGCTGGCTCGGCCCGGCCGCCGAGCATCCCGGTACGGATGCGGCGCTGTGCTTCGAGACCGCCCTCGTCGAGCTCGAACAGGACGGCCGGACGGTCGACGTGGACCTGGACGACCTGGCCCGCGCCGAGCCGGACCCGCTCGCCGAGACCGAGGCGGAGATGCTCACCCACCTCGCCGGCGCCCACGGGGACACCGTCGAACTGCTGTCACAGCTGGTCGACGTGCGGCTGCTGCAGGGTGTCACACGCGTGGACCCGCTGCGGCTCGACCGCTACGGCATCGTGCTCCGGCTCCAGCGGGCCGGTGGCCGCCGCGACGTGCGCCTGCCCTTCCCCGCCCTCCTGCGGAATCCGGCCCACGCCGTGATCCAGATCCAGACCCTCCTGGCCCGTGCGCGTGCCTGCCCTCGCCGCCACCATCCCCGCACCCGGATGTGAACCCTCAGGCGCTGGCGATCCCGAGAATGTGGGCCCCGGGGCCGAACCACACCGGCCGGTGGGCGAACCGCTCGATCCACGTGATCCGGAAGCCGGCGGCGCGGATCGCCGCGTCCAGGTCCCGGTTGAGGTGACAGCCGCCCGCGGCGCGTGACCACACGGGAGAGGCGAGGTCCTCGAGCCGGGCGACGACCGCGCGCTCGGAACGCACGTGCTCGAAGAAGAACAGCCGCCCGCCCGGCCTGAGCACGCGACGGGCCTCCGCCAGGGCGGTCGCCGGGTCCGGGACCGAGCACAGCACCAGCGAGAAGACGGCGGCGTCGAACGCCCCGTCCTCGGCCGGCAGGGCGTCGGCGTGCCCGGCCACGACGGTGACCGGCACCCGTGCGCTCCCCGCCGCGTGCCGGGCCATGGCACGCAGCCGGTCCTCGGGCTCGACGGCCAGCACCTCGGTGACGGCCGGGAGATAGTGGCGCAGGTTCAGGCCGTTGCCCGCGCCGATCTCGATGACGCGGCCACCCGCCGCCTCGAGCAGCCGGGCACGGTGCCCGGCGGTGCCGCGCGCGTCGGACTCACGGCTGATCCGTTCGTACGCCCGCGCGAACCGGGGGCGCTGGAATCGCTCGAGATCGGTCATCGCGCCTCCGAAGGCCGCATCCGGCCTCGATGCCCTCTGTAACGCCTCAGACGGGAGAGTCATACACTACGCCCGTCCACCCGGCCTTCCGGGCAGCGGCGAGAGGCGGGCATGACCGAGCGAAGCGAGGGAATCGGCGAGCACGGGCCACTCGGCGGAGGAGGTCACATGACCGGGATCGGCCGAGACACCGGCCACGTACTCGGTGCCGCACAGGCCTGGGAGCGGCTGCTCGGCGTACGGACGGGGCGGCAGGCCGAGGAGGCCGGGCTCGTCCGCGACAAGGACGGCACCTGGCGGTGGGAGCGGGACGCCTCCCCCGAGGCCGAGCACCTCGCCGACCTCTACGTCCCCCTGTGCCTGGCCGGTCCCCGTTATGCGTTCGCCCAGCTCGGACAGAGCGTGGACGGCTTCATCGCGACCCGTACCGGCGACGCGGTGTACGTCACCGGCGAGGAGGACCGCCTCCACCTCCACCGGCTGCGCGCGCTGGCCGACGCGGTCGTCGTCGGCGCCGGGACCGCCATCGCCGACGACCCCCGGCTGACCGTACGCGCCTGCGCGGGCGCCAACCCGGTGCGTGTGGTCCTGGACCATCGCGGGCGCGTCCTGAACGGGAGGCGGCTCTTCACCGACGGCTCCGCGCCGACGCTGTGGGTCCTGGCCAAGGGCCGGCGCACCGCCGCGCACGCCGTCGCCGGCGTCGAGGTCGTCGAGGTGCCCTGCGGCGAGAGCGGCTTCGCGCCGGAGTACCTGCTGGACGCGCTCGCCGAGCGTGGCCTCGGCCGGGTCCTCGTCGAGGGCGGCGGCGTCACCGTCTCGCGATTCCTCCACGCGGAGGCCCTGCAACGGCTGTACGTCACCATCGCGCCGGTGCTCGTGGGCGACGGCGTGCCCGGCCTGCGCTTCCCCGGCCCGGCCAGGATGCGCGAGGCGCTACGCGCACCGTCGCGGCGCTTCGTCCTCGGTGAGGACCTGCTCTTCGAGCTGGACCTTCGGGCGGGCGAGGGAGCGGAGGATCAGCACTCCGGCGCCGGGCAGGCCCGTGACGAAGGCGAGCACGCCGTACACGACGGCGACGGTGACCCCCTGGGCGGCTCCTAGCCCGGCGGCGGCGAACGCCCAGGCCGAGACGCCCTCCCGCGGCCCCCACCCGCCGACGTTCACCGGCAGTCCCATCGCGAAGAGCGCCAGCACGATCAGCGGGAGCAGCTGCGAGAACGGGGCCGAGGACCCCGCGACGCGCGCGGCGATCAGGAACAACGTGAGGTGGCCCGCCAGCCCTGCCGCCGACAGGGCCATGACGCCCGGCCAGGTGTCGCGGGCGAGCAGGCCCCGGCGTACGTCGGTCACGACGGGTGTGACCACACGGCCCCAGACCGCGGTGTGCCGCCCCCAGCGGATCCCCGCGAGGACCGCGAGGACGAGCACGCAGGCGATGGTGACCGGCACGGGTGCGACGAGGTGCCGGCCGGCGGCCGCGACGATGGACGGCCGGGCGCACAGCACCGCGACCCCCGCCGCCGTGAGGACCACCTGACCGCCGCTGCGCTCGATCGCCACCGCGCGTACGCCGCGCGCGACGTCGCCGGAGCTCTGGCCGTGCCGGACCGCGCGGTGGACGTCGCCGAGCACGCCCCCCGGCAGCACCATGTTGAGGAACACCGCGCGGTAACAGTCGGCGACGGCCGTCCGCAGCGGCAACCGCACGCCAAGACGGCGCAGCACGAGACACCAGCGCGCCGCGCCGGC
>DASQPY010000379.1:0-5502 GCA_035643735.1 Actinoallomurus sp.
TGCCGACGCCCGCCCGGCCCCGGCATCGCTGCTGCTGAGACGGCTCAGCCGCACCTGAGGCCTGTCCCGAAGTCCCGCTGTCCCACTGCGCGGCGTCCAGGCGGCGCCTGGCGGCGTGGTCGCCGGTCGAGAAGACCAGGCCGACTCCCGCCGGCCTTGCCGAAGCACCACCTGGACGCCGCTCGCCCTGTGGCGCGTTTCTGTCGGTGCCTCCTTCTAACGTCTGCGTCATGACGTCGACACGAGGAGGCAGCATGCTCATCGACTGCGAAAAGTGTGAGGTACGCAACGTCGGCTGCGCCGACTGCGTAGTGTCCGTGATGCTCGGTGCTCCGTTCGAGGCGGTGGAGATCGGCGATAGCGAACGCCGTGCGCTGGATGTTCTCGCTGAGGGCGGCATGTTGCCGCCCCTTCGGCTAACGATCTCCGATGAGCGCGCCTCGTAGTCGCACGTGCGCACGCTGTTGCGCTATTGACGGGAATTGGAGAATTTCCCGTAGAAGCGGTTGTTACCAGGGTGATACTTGACTAGTCTCGCGCCCTGAGTCAGTCGCTCGTTCGTCGCCCCCCAGGCGACGGCGACGGGCTCCCGCCGAGTCGGTACGGCACACGAGGAGACCTCCGTCATGGTGGTCTCCCTTTGGCCGTACGAGCCGGGGAACCAGGTTCCAGGGGTGAATCGGAGCGTTCGCGCTCCGTAGGGCGACTTCCACGCCCGAATCCGTCAGCTAACCCGGTAGGCGGTCCTTGGGAGAGGGGCGTGCCGCAATCGTGGCCACAAAGCGCAGTGCCGACGGCGGCGCCGGCGGCTGGCTTCCAGGCGGCAGGGTCGGGCTTCGTGCCCTCGCGACCTTGTGCGCGGCAGCCTCAGCAGCGCTGGTCTTGCCTGCTGTGCCCGCCGAAGCGAAGCCACAGCCTTCGCTGAAGGAGAGCAAGGCCAAGCTCGAGAAGCTGAATTCTCAGGTCGACCATCAGGACAATATTTACAACAAGGCCAAAGAACAACGACAGGCCGCCAAGAAGAAGCTCGACGCGCTGAACAAAGCGGTCAGCCAGGACCAGAAGACGTACGAGCAGCTCCGTGTACGGGTCGCGCAGCTCGCCGCCTCCGCCTACAAGAGCGGACAGTCCGGCGACATTCCGGCCCTCGTGTCGTCGAGCAATCCTTCGGACGTCCTCGACCAGATTTCGATCTTCACGCAGGTCGCGCGTAACCGGTCGAGCGAGGTCACGCAGTTCCTCAACGCGGCCCAGCTGCTACAGCGGCAAAAAGCGCAGGCGCAGCAGGCCGCCGACGACCTGAACTCCAAGCTCAAGTCCGAGCGGGCCCAGCTCTCGAAGCTCAAGAAGTCCGCCGCGAGCGCGCAGGCGCTGGTCAACAAGCTCGGTGGCGGCACCCGCAGCAGCTCCATCGGTGGCACCTACACCGGACCGGCCTCCGGCAACGCACGCACGGTTCTCAACTGGGCGTACAGCAAGCTCGGCACGCCGTACCTCTACGGCGGCACCGGCCCGCGCTACGACTGCTCCGGCCTCACGATGATGGCCTGGCGGCAGGCGGGCGTCAGTCTTCCGCGCGTCGTGCCCGACCAGTACAACGCCACCCGCCGGGTGGCACGCGCCGACCTCGAGCCGGGCGACCTGGTCTTTTTCGACGGCCTGAACCACGAGGGCATCTACGCCGGCGGTGGAAAGTTCATCCACTCACCGCACACGGGCGACGTGGTGAAGGTGTCGAGTCTGAGCGACTCCTACTACAACTCGGCCTATTACGGCGCGGGTCGTCCGTAAGGGGCCGGTAACAGTGGAGATGAAGCGTACAAGCATGTCCAAGACCAGTCGCTGGATAGTCGGTACCGCCGGAGCGGCCGTGGTGGCCGGGCTCGTGATGCCCGCCACCGCCGCGGAGGCCAAGCCCACGCCGTCGTTGAGTGCCGCGAAGAAGCAGCTCGTTCAGCTCAACAGCCAGGTCGACAAGCTCGGCAACCAGTACAACAAGGCCAAGGAGGACTGGAAGGCCGCCCAGAGCCGTCTGAAGGCCCTGAACTCCTCGGTCACGACGGAGCAGGCCACCTTCGCACAGCTGCACGTCAGAGTGGCTCAGCTGGCCGCGGCGGCGTACAAGTCCGGCGGTGAGGCCGGCTCGATCCCGGACCTGGTCTCGGCCAAGGACCCGTCGGCCGTGCTCGACCAGATGACGGCCTTCACCAAGGTCTCCACCAACCGCGCCGCGGAGCTGAACCAGTTCCTGGCGTCGGCGCAGCGGCTGGAGCGGCAGAAGGCGCTGGCCGAGCAGGCGGCCGAGCAGCTCGCGGAGCAGAAGACGCGGGCCGACAAGCAGCGTGCGTCGGCCAACTCGGCGATCAGGAAGCAGCTGGCGCTGATCAACAAGCTCGGCAGCAATATCGACCCGGGCAGCTCCAAGACGAACTGCTCGATCCTGGCCACCGGGCGGGCCGAGACCGTACTGCGGTACGCCTGCGCCCAGCTCGGCAAGCCCTATGTGTTCGGCGGCGCAGGTCCGAACTCCTTCGACTGCTCGGGGCTGACGATGATGGCCTACAAGCAGATCGGCATCAATCTGAGCCACTACGTCCCCAACCAGTACAGCGCGAGCAGGCGTGTCGCAAAGGCCGACCTGCAACCCGGTGACCTGGTGTTCTTCAGCAACAACGATCACATGGGCATGTACGTCGGCAACGGGAAGTTCATCCAGGCGCCGCACACCGGCGATGTCGTGAAGATCTCCAGCCTGAGCGACGCGTACTACAGCTCCGTTTACTACGGCGGCGGTCGCCTCGTCTGAGAGACGTTGATCTCGTAATCACGGGCGGCGCAATACACCCTAGGTGATTGCGCCGCCACGTTTTTGCCAGGAATTTGCCCATGCTTTATGGCCTTGCTAACGTGCGGCGAATGTGCGGTACGCCCCATGCACCGCACGGTCGGGATGGATTCCGGCATTCACGCGTCACGGAACGCGCGCCCGGGATGTCCATTCCGGCATTTTCCGGAATGCGCCGATAAGCGGCCAGCCGCAGGAACCGCCCGCAGAGGCGCGTCAGGTGGCCGCGCACGCCGAGTCCGCGGGCACGCGGAGCCGGGGACCCAACTGCGCGAGAAGCGCGGCTCTCCAGGGGTGAATCGCGCGCCTGCGATGACAGGCACGCCGTAGGGCGGCTTCCAGCCCGAACCTCCTCGCTGACCCGGTAGGCGTCCACGGAAGGAGAACACCCTGTATCGCACCCCCTCGACTGCTTCATCCGCACGCATCCACCTCGCCGGCGGCATGCTGGCCGCGGGCGCGGTCCTCGCGCCCACGGTCCTGACGGCCCAGGCGGCCGGCGCGGCCACCCCTGCCGTCGTCCCCGCGGCCGCGCCCACAGCGGCCGACACCGCGGCGAACACGTCTTGGAACACGCGACACAAGGTCGGGCTGAAGGCGGTAGCCGTCGCCCGCAAGCAGATCGGCAAGCCGTACCGCTACGGCGGCAACGGCCCTGGCAGCTTCGACTGCTCCGGTCTGGTCCAGTACGCCTACCGAAAGGCCGGAGTCCACCTTCCGCGTACGGCGGACGCCCAGCACGACCACGTCAAGCGGCACGTGAAGTCCACGGACCTCGCCACCGGTGACCTGGTCTACTTCTACGGCGATGGCCACACCGGCATCGTCTCGAAGGTCACAGGCGGCAAGGTGTACATGATCCACGCGGCCCACACGGGCACCCGGATCAAGCAGGTCCTGATCAACGGCTACTACCGCCAGCACTTCAACGGCGGCGTGCGCCCGTACTAGAACGTGTTCGACGCCGGGGCTCGTCCGCGAGGACGGGTCCCGGCGGTTCCGGGCGCCCGGCGGGGCGCACTCAGCGGCGGCGGCTAGGATCGCGCGCATGCCGGCCAAGGGGAATGCGGACACGCGTGTGGCCGCGCTGCCCCTATTCGCCGGGTTTGCCGGGTTGGCGATCGTGGTCAACCTCGTCACCGCCATCGGCTACGTCGCACTGCACGACGACGAGAGCCGGTCCGCCGCTCCGTCGCGGCCGGTCGCCGGGGCACTGCCGGCGCCGAGTACGGCGACGGTGAACTCCCTGCTCCAGCGCCGCTCCCGCGCGGTCCTCGCTCACGACCGCGCCGCCTTCCTCGCCACGGTCGACCCTTCGGGTCAGGCGTTCCGTGCCGGGCAGGAGGTGCTGTTCGACAACCTGGCCAAGGTCCCCCTCACCGGCTGGAAGGAGTCCCTGGCCGACACGCGCCCGGCGGTGGCCGCCGACGACGGCTGGACGGCCCGGCTGAGACTCGCCTACCGGCTGCGGGGCTACGACCGCCGGGAGCTCGCCTACACCGAGTACCTCACCTTCGACCGGCGCCCGGGTACGGGCTGGGTGGTCTCCGGCGACGGGGCGGCGCACGGCCTGCGCGACGACCCGCAGATCTGGAGCGGCGGCAGCCTCAAGGTCGTACGAGGCCGGCACAGCATCGTGCTCGCCGAGGACGGCGCCGTGGCCGGCCAGGACGCCGGCGCCCGTACGACCGAACTCCGCGACATCGCCGACCGCCTCGACGAAGGCGTCGGCATCGTCTCCAACGCTGTTGGCGACCGGTGGTCCCAGCGCGTCGTCGCGCTCGTCCCCGCCACCGAGCAGAAGGCCGAGGAGCTCGTCGGCGACGTGCGCAACCTCGGGGACATCGCCGCGCTCGCCACCGTCACCGGTGACGCGGGAGGAACGGCGACGGGGGAGGACCGCGTCGTCATCACTCCCACCGCGTTCGGCCGCCTCAACGCGCTGGGCCGGCACGTCGTGCTGACGCACGAGCTCGTCCACGTCGCGATGGGCGGTGCCCGCGACAGCAAGACCCCGATGTGGCTGATCGAGGGGCTCGCCGACTACGTCGGGTACAAGGACGCCGGCGTGCCGACGAAGGCGGCGGGACGCGAGCTGAAGAATCTGGTCGCCTCGGGGGACATGCCCTCCGCGCCGCCGGGGCGTACGGAGTTCGAAGGCTCGGGCGACCGGCTCTCAGCGGCCTACGAAGAGGCGTGGCTCGCCTGCCGGATGATCGCCGAACGCTACGGAGAGGACACACTGGTGCGGCTGTACCGTACGGCCGAGGGCGAACCCGGCGACTCGGGCGACCCGCGCATCGAAGACCGTGCGTTGCGTACCGTGCTCGGCATCGGCACGGCCCAGTTCGACGAGCAGTGGCGAAGCTACGTCCGCAGGGAACTCTCGTGAGTGAGGACCACGCACGCCACGCACGCCCTGCCGGCACGGATGAGGCCGGGGAGGTCGCGGCCGGCTCGCGGGACGCCGCCGGCGCGGACGCCGGAGCGGGAGACAAGCCGGACAGCGCGTCGCGGAGGGCCGCCGCGGTCGTCGCGGTGGTGCTGTGCGCGCTGCTGGCGGTCGTGGTCGCGGTGACCACGCCCTGGCATCCGCTGCCGGGCGCTCACGGCACGCCCGGCCCGGCGCTCGACTTCACCCCGGCGGAGATCGCGCG
>DASQPY010000380.1:0-4799 GCA_035643735.1 Actinoallomurus sp.
TAGACGGGGATCTCCGCCACGAACGCCTCGACCATCCGGTCGGCCAGCAGGTCGATCCGCGCGGCGACGCGCCTGGCGAGATCGTTCAGCCGACGCGGGCCTGGTCCGGTGTCGCCCACGGGGATGATCTTCTCGCCCCGCCCTTACGGCCGCAATACCGGCGTTCGTGGTCGAAGGTCAGGCGGAGCTGCGATACGACGAGGCCCCGGCGATCACACCGCCGGGGCCTCGCTCGATGCGGCGTAGATGGCCGCGTTGCTCGCTGAGCTGGACTGACCCGGGGTTACGGCAGGTCGCTCACGAAACTGGAAAGGGAGGTGGCGGCGCCGGTGAGCCCGCCCAGGGCGCCGTGTACGACGTTGGCCGCCTTGTGCGGCTGGCTGACCAGATAGAACGCCAGGAACCCCAAAGCTCCCCATTTGCCGACTTTCTTCATATTTGGTCACCCCTAGTATCGATCTAGATACAGAGAGTAACTACCCGGCAGGGGGACCGACAGCACCGACGCCCCGCAAATCCGTTGTCACGAACGGCAAAGGATTCGGAAGCGCCCCCGGCGTCGTCAGCTCGTCGACCGCAGGCTCTTCGGCACGGGCTGGTCCTCGCGGAGCGCGCGGAACAGCGCGGCGGACCCCGTCGGGCTCCAGGTGATGTACGCGCCGACGCTCGACGAGGAGCCGTTCCCGCCGATCGGGACCGTGGTGGTGAGGCCGTCGCCCTTGGTCAGGCCGCGCATCGCCCAGGCGAAACCCGCCAGGTTGTACAGATGGTCGTCCTGGTCCACGGAGAAGTCGTCGGTGGAGCGGAGCACGAACGGCACGATGTGGAACGGGTTGAGCAGCGTGCCGGGGCTCGTCGCCTTGTGGCTCAGCGCGGCCAGGAACTTGCGCTGGTTCTGCACCCGCTGCAGGTCCTGACTGGCGAACGCGTGGTGGGTACGGACGAAGCCCAGGGCCTCCGGGCCGTTGAGCGTCTGGCAGCCCGCCTTCAGATCGATGCCCGCGGACGTGTCCTTGATCCGCTGGGGGATGCACATGTCGACCCCGCCGACCGCGTCGACCATGCCGACGAACCCGCCGAAGCCGATCTCCGCGTAGTGGTCGATGTGGATCTTCGTCGCCTGCTCGACCGTACGGACCAGCAGCTTGGGCCCGCCGAACGCGTACGCGGCGTTGAGCTTGTTGGGATCGTGTCCCGGAATCGGGACGTAGGAGTCGCGCGGCAAACTGACCAGGGTCGTGCCGTGGTCGCCGATGTGCAGCAGCATCATCGAGTCGGTGCGCTTCCCGACGGCCTTGCCGGTGTGGAGCTCCTTGCGCTGCTCGCTCGACAGGCCCTCACGGCTGTCGGAGCCGACGACCAGCCAGTTGGTGCCCGGCGTGTCCGCGGGACGCCCCGCGTAGTCGGAGAAGACGTCGATGCGGTGCAGCCGCGAGTCGAGGTAGAAGTACACGCCGACCATCAGCAGGAGCAGCACCAGGAGGACGATCAAAGTGGTCCGCAGCCAGTGACGGCGCTTGCGTACGGGTTCCCCGCCACGCGCGTAGGCCCGCCGGTCGTCGGCGTACGGCCTCGTGCCGCTCTGCCCGTGATCCGCCCAATCGCTCATGCCAGCAACCGTAGAGGGTTCAGCGACATGCGGGCGTCAGCTTCGCGAGTGATTAACGGCCCGGCGCGGTCATCCTCGCGACCGGGCCGGGCTCACACCGCCGCTGTACCGATCAGGCCCTTGCGGGACACCCGCGCGGTCAACTCCTCTTGGGACAGGTCACCCTCGGGCCGCAGGGGGATCACCAGATAGCGCGTCTCGGCGCTGGAGTCCCACACCGCGATCTCGACCTCATCCGGCAGAGTCAGGCCGAACTCGGCCAGGACCTCCCGCGGCTCGCGCACCACCCGTGAGCGATAGGCGAAGCTGCGGTACCAGCCCGGCGAGGGACCGAGCAGGGTGACCGGATAGCACGAGCACAGCGTGCAGACGACGACGTTGTGCACCTCGGAGGTGTTCTCCACCGCCCGGAGCCGGTAGCCGCTCGTGGAGAAGCCGAGCGCGTCCGCGGCGGCGTTGCCGTCGGCGAGCAGCGCCTCACGGTAGACCGGGTCGGCCCACGCGCGGGCCACCATACGGGCGCCGTTGACCGGGGAGGCGCCGTCCAGCAGCTCGTCCAGCAGGGCGTCGAGCTCGTCGTCGGTCGTCAGGCCGGCGGCGACCACCCGCTCCTCCAGCCTCCGCACCCGCGCCGCGACGTGCAGGTCCTCGTGGCTCTCGTCATGGCTCATGAGGCGACCTCTTCCAGGTAGGACTCCCACAGGTCGACGGTGACCGTGTGCGATCCGGTACCCCACAGGTCACGGGCCGGGAAGCGTACGGCGTAAACCGTCTCGACGCGCGGCGGGGTGACGCCGCGCGCCTGGTCGTCCGGCAGCGGCCACTCCCCCTCACGCTCGACGATCTCGCCCACGTGACCGCGTACGTAGCGGGGTACGCGGGTGTGATGACCAGGATCGCGCGGCAGCGCGCGCACGCGGGCGCCGGGTCCGTACGTCATGCCAGGCCCTTCTCCGCCAGGATCATCTCCATCGCGATCAGCCAGCGCTCGTAGTAGGAGGCGTGGAGGTACACCTCCGGACGGATCCGCTCGATCGCGTCGCGCATCTCGTCGAGGTTGAAGACTCCGTTGCGCCGCAGCGCGCGGCTCAGCGCGAAGACCTTGGCCTCCCAGTCGGCCTGGAACGGTGCGCCGTCATCGCCCACCGGGACCGGCCCGAACCCGTCCTGGCCGCCCATATCGTGAACTCTGCTCACCTTCCCGACGTTAGCCGACCCCGTACGGCGCGGGAAGTCCGTCCGGTCTGGTTGGCTGGGGGTATGGCGGATGAGCTGGAGAATCTGACGTCCAAGGAACTGCACGACCGGGCGATCGAGCGTGCCGTGCACCATCTCGACGTCGGCTTCCTGTGGCGGCTGCTGCGGGCGATCCCGGCGGCACAGGCGGCCGTGGGCCACCCCGACCAGGCCGAGGCCGACGTCTCCCACCTGTCCTCGATCCTCAACGAGTTCGCCCACTCGGGCGAGGGCGAGGTCGCCGACGCCCTGCGCCCGCTCTACATCGAGTACCTGCGCCGCTGAGCGTTCCGGCCGGTAACGGCGGAAATCGCGCGCGATCGCGGTGTCGAGGACAAGCGATTCGCCAAAATTTCAGCGGAGATGAGGGGTCACGTTGACCGCGTCATCCGAGCCCAGCGAGTCCTCCGCCGGAGACGACCCGATGTGGAACCCCTTCGCGCGCAGCCGGTGACTGCCGACGTACGGCTGGAGAGATCTCTGACCTCGCCGGGTCGTCCGGTCACAGGTAGTGGCCGAGGTTCTCGTCGACGTGAGGCCCCTCGTCCTCCGGCAGGTCCTCGACCCGCAGCAGGCCGATCTCACTGCGCTTCGGGCCCTCCTCCCCGAGGATGCGCTGCGCCTGGAGGGCGATGGCGCGGTCCAGGTGGTTGCGCATCAGCCGGGCGTTGCCGAACGACTCTCCGCGTGCGGCCGTGCGCAGGCGGCGGCGTACGGCGTCGAGGACACCGTCGCCCAGGGTGAAGCCCGCCTCGGCGGCCATCACCTCGAAGATCGCCACGAGCTCGTCGTCGGTGTAGTCGGGGAACCGCAGCATCGGCCCCTCGTAGCCGGCCACGATGACGACTAGGTCGGCGCGGTGCTCCTCCATCAGCTTGAGCAGCTCGGCGATCGCCTCGTGACCGTAGTCGCGGCCGGAGTCGGCCGGAGTCAGGGAGTACGCCTCGTCGACGAACAACACGCCGCCGAGCGCGCGCTCGACCGCCGCGCGTACCTTGGGCGCGGTCTGCCCGATGTACTCCCCCACCAGGTCGGCGCGGGAGAACTCCACCAGGTGCCCGGACGACAGCAGGCCCAGCTTGGCGTAGACCGCGGCCAGCAGGCGGGCCATGGTGGTCTTGGCGGTGCCCGGGTTGCCGGTGAAGACCATGTGCCGGGTGGGCGGGGCGATCGGGATGCCCGCGTCGCGGCGGAGCTGCTCGGCCTTGGCCTCGGCGACGAGCAGGTGCACCTCCTGCTTGACCGCGTCCAGGCCGATGAGCTTCTCGATCTCGGCGAGCGGGTCGCCGGGGAGCTCGATGTGGCCGCCGGCGGTGAGGGTGCCGGGGATGTCCGCGGCGAGGATCTCATCGAGGGACTCGTCGTCGGTGAGGACTCCGTCGTCCAGGACCCGGCGGGACTGCATCGCGACGGCGCGGTCGAGGAGGCTGATCATGGCGCGGGCGTTGCCGACATTGCTGTCGCGGGTGCTGCCGTGCACCAGCTCGCGGACCTTGTCGAGTACGCCCTCGCGGAGTGCGAAACCCGCGTCGGCGGCCTTGGCCTGGAAGATCTCGATGAGTTCGTCCTCGGACAGGCCCGGGAAGCGCAGCCGCTTGGGGAAGAGGGCCGACAGCTCAGAATCGCTCTTGAGCAGGCCGTTCATCTGCCCCTCCGGGCCGCACAGCACGACCACGAGGTCTTCGCGATGACCCTGAACGCAGGCGAGCAGGACGTCGATCGCCTCGCGGTTGCGCGGCGACTCGCCGGGCATCAGGTTGTGCGCGTCGTTGATGGCCAGGACGCCGCCCTGCGCGCGCTCGACGGCGCGGCGCACGCGTGGTCCGCTCTCGCTGACGTACTCCCCCACGAGATCGGAGCGGTCCACCTCGACGAGGTGCCCGGACGACAGGACGCCCAGCTCGGCGTAGATCCGGCCGAGGATGCGGGCGACCTTCGACTTGCCGGTGCCGGC
>DASQPY010000381.1:0-5454 GCA_035643735.1 Actinoallomurus sp.
GCTCATGACCCTGAGCGGCATCGCCATGGCGGCCGGCCTGCCCGACCAGCGGGTGCAGGCGGGGCGGATGCTGGACCTGCTCTTCGAGGGCCTTCGCCGTCACAACTGAGCCGGCCGGCGGAGGGGCGGCGCGGGCATGCCTGGGCGGGCGGCACACTTGAGATGTGCCATCGACGCTGCCGGACGGAGATCCGGTCCCGAGAGACGGAGCGCTGCCGCCCAGCGCCCTCGACGGCCTCGGCGGCCGCCCGTTCGGTTTCTACGTGCACGTGCCGTTCTGCGTCACCCGCTGCGGTTACTGCGACTTCAACACCTACACCGCCACAGAGCTGCGGGGGGCGTCCCGCGAGTCCTACGCCGACACCGCGATCGCCGAGATCCGGATGGCACGGCGGGTGCTGGGAGACGTCGACCTGCCGGTGGAGACGGTGTTCGTCGGCGGGGGCACGCCCACGCTGCTGCCCGCCGCCGACCTCGGCCGGGTGCTGGACGCGATCGGTAAGGAGTTCGGGCTGGCCGACGGGGCCGAGGTCACGACCGAGTCCAACCCCGAGACGGTCGACCCCGCCTATCTCGCCGAGCTGCGCGAGGCGGGCTTCACGCGCATGTCGTTCGGCATGCAGAGCGCCCGTGAGCACGTCCTGACCGTCCTCGACCGCACGCACACGCCCGGCCGGCCGCAGCAGTGCGTCGCCTGGGCGCGCGAGGCCGGCTTCGCGCACGTGAACCTCGACCTCATCTACGGCACGCCGGGCGAGAGCGACGCCGACTGGCAGGCCAGCCTCGACGCCGCCATGGCGGCCGGGCCCGACCACGTCTCCGCGTACGCCCTCATCGTCGAGGACGGCACCCGGCTGGCCACGCGCGTACGGCGTGGTGAGCTGGCCGCGCCCGACGACGACGCGATGGCGGACCGCTACCTCGCCGCCGAACGCACCCTGGGCGCGCACGGGCTCGGCTGGTACGAGATCTCCAACTGGGCCGCGAGCGAGGACGCCCGCTGCCGCCACAACCTTCTCTACTGGACCGGCGGCGACTGGTGGGGTGTCGGCCCCGGCGCGCACAGCCACGTCGGCGGCACGCGCTGGTGGAACGTCAAGCATCCGGCCGCGTACGCCGCGCGGCTCGCGGAGGAGGCCACGCCCGCGTACGCGCGCGAGGTGCTGGAGGCCGCAGACCGCACGTTCGAGCGGATCATGCTGGAGCTACGGCTCGCGGACGGCTGCCCGGTCGAGCTGTTCGACGACGCCTCCCGTGTGCGCCGCGCGGTCGATGACGGGCTCCTGGCCCCCGGAGCGTACGAGGACGGGCGCGCCGTGCTCACGTTGCGCGGGCGGCTGCTGGCCGACGCGGTCGTACGCGACCTGACCTGAACGTCAGCGGAAGATCCGCCAGGCGACGAGCGCCGGCAGGCGGTACCACTCACAGCGGTTGGCGCCGATCGCGGCCTTGATCACGCAGAAGGAGTCGGCGGCCAGGACCGCCAGTACGAGCGGCAGCCAGCCGGGGCCCTTGAAGTAGGCCAGCAGCAGCGCCGTGAAGGTGCAGGCGAACATCGCGACGAACAGATTCAGCGCCTGCACGGCGTGGAAACGCGCGAAGTGCGAGGTACGCCCCTTGGCGGCCAGCACGATCGCGGGGGCCACGAACCCCGAGACGAACATCCCGACGTAGGCGGGGACCGCCCAGCGTTCGTCCTCGTCGAAGACCGCACCGCCGGTCGGGGTCTCCGCGCGGCGCCGCCGCCGTGGCGGCTGCGCGTACGGGCCGTCCGGCCCTCGGTGCGGGCGGCCCTGGCCGGGCGGAGCGTGGTGCTGTGGCGGGACGTACTGGTGGGGCGGCGCGCCGTACTGCGGCTGTTGACCGTATGACGGCGGTTGCCGGCCGTACCCCGGCTCCCCATAGGGCCGGCCGTACGGCGGCCGGCCGTGTTGCTGGCCATAGGTCATCGTGCGCGCCCCCTTTGCCGGAACACCGAATATGTCCCATACAGGCCCATATGGTGTCGCAGTTTATGAGACGTACGCGCGCGGCGGATGGTTGCGCGGTCAGCCGTCCGTCTGTGGTTCGGTCACGAAGTCGATGAGTTCCTCGACCCTGCCGAGGAGGGCGGGCTCCAGGTCCGCGTACGTGCGCACCCGGCCCAGGATGGCCTGCCACACCTCGCCCGGCTCACCCCTCCAGCCGAGGGCGGAGATCACGCCCTCCTTCCAGGGAATGCCGCGCGGCACGTTGGGCCAGGCGGAAATGCCGAGGGTGGCGGGCTTGACCGCCTGCCAGATGTCGATGAAGGGGTGCCCGGTGACCAGGACGTACGGCGAGTCGATCTGTTCGGCGATCCGGCTCTCCTTGGAGCCGGCCACCAGATGGTCGACCAGGACGCCCAGGCGGCGGCCGGGCTCGGGGCCGAACTCCTCGGCGATCGCCGGCAGATGGTCGACGCCCTCCAGGAACTCCACGACGACGCCCTCCACGCGCAGGTCGTGGCCCCAGATCTTCTCGACGAGCTCCGCGTCGTGCTTTCCCTCGACGTAGATCCGGCTCTCCCGCGCGACGCGGGCGCGCAGGCCGGTCACGGCGATGGAGCCGGACGCGGAGATCGCGCGACCGGCGGCCCGTACGGGCCGCACCAGCGTCACCGGCTTGCCGTCGATCAGGAACCCCGCCTTGGCCAGCGGGAACACCCGGCGCTTGCCGAACCGGTCCTCGAGCGTCACCGTGTCCTTCTCGCACGCCACGACCGCGCCGCAGAAGCCGCTGGACGGGTCCTCGGCCACCAGGCCGGACTCGGCCGCGACCTCCGGGATCTGGCCCTTGCGGGGGCGTCGCCAGTCGCCCGACAGAACGTCCTTGGCGTAGTTCTTGCTCCGCACGGGCCGCACCGTACCGGGATCAACCCGGCCTACCTGGGATCAACACGCGTGCGCGCTCAAGACGGTACGCTGACGCGCCGACGCCCCCGTCGGAGCCGGAATACCGGTGCCGGGGTCGGCGTTGCGCCAGTGCTCGGCGCATCATCAGGCGACTTTTCCCACCGTCGTACATCGTCGCCGTCTCACCGCGACGGTCGCCGATCGCCGTACACTTGGCACTCAAGAACACGGAGTGCCAAATTAGAGGCCCGTAGCCGTGGGAGGTGAGTGCGTGCTCGACGATCGGAAGCTGGCAGTGCTCCGCGCCATCGTTGAGGATTACGTGTCCACCAACGAACCCGTGGGCTCGAAGGCGCTGGCCGACCGGCACAATCTCGGTGTCTCCCCGGCCACGATCCGCAACGACATGGCCGTGCTCGAGGAGCAGGGCTACATCGCCCAGCCCCACACGAGCGCGGGACGCGTGCCGACCGACAAGGGGTACCGGCTGTTCGTCGACCGGCTGTCGACGATCAAGCCGCTGTCCGCGGCGGAGCGGCGCGCGATCGAGACGTTCCTCGCGAACGCCTACGACCTCGATGACGTCGTGACCCGTACGGTCCGGCTGCTGGCGCAGCTGACCCGTCAGGTCGCGGTCGTGCAGTACCCCTCGCTCACGCGGTCGGCGGTGCGCCACATCGAGCTCGTCCCGATCGGTCCCGAACGCCTGCTGCTGGTGATCATCACCAACACGGGCCGGGTCGAGCAGCGGGCCATCGAGATGCCCCAGGGCTTCTCCGAGGAGTCCATCGCCCAGCTGCGGGCGCTGCTCAACGCGCACCTGGACGGGTGCTGGCTCACCGACGTGCCCGGGGTCGTCGCCGAGGTCCCCGACCGGGTTCCCGCGGAGGAGCGCCCGCTCGCCGCGACCATCCTGTCGGTGCTCCTTGAGACCCTGATCGAGAAACACGAAGAAAAGATCGTCATCGCCGGCGCGGCGAATCTCGCCCGCGCCGACTTGTCCCAGAGCCTCCGCGACGTGCTGGAGGCATTGGAAGAACAGGTCGTCCTGATGCGACTGCTCGGTGAGGTGAGTGACCCCACCAGCCTCACCGTGCGGATCGGCGCCGAAAACCCCCACGAGAGCCTCTTCACGACCTCCGTGGTCGCCACCGGATACGGTGCCGGCGACCAGGTCGTGGCGCGGCTCGGCGTGCTCGGCCCGACGCGGATGGACTACCCCGGCACGATGGGAGCGGTACGCGCAGTGGCACGTTACGTCGGGCAGATTCTGGCGGGGTCGTAAGTGGCGAACGACTACTACGCGACCCTCGGGGTGCGCCGTGACGCGGGTGCGGACGAGATCAAGAAGGCCTATCGCAGGCTCGCCCGCGAACTGCACCCGGACGTCAACCCCGACCCCGAGACGCAGGACCGGTTCAAGGAGATCACCCAGGCGTACGAGGTGCTCTCCGACCCCAAAAAGCGTGAGATGTACGACCTCGGCGCGGACCCGTTCGCGTCGGGCGGCGCGGGTGCGGGCGCCGGGTTCGGGGCCGGGTTCCCGTTCAGCGACATCATGGACGCCTTCTTCGGCAACCAGACCCAGCGGGGACCGCGCAGCCGCGCCCGCCGGGGCCGCAACGGCACCATCCGCGTCGAGCTCGACCTGTCCGAGACGGCCTTCGGCACGACGCGCGAGCTGACCGTCGACACCGCGATCGTCTGCACCACCTGTTCCGGCGCCGGCACTGCGCCCGGCACCCAGCCGGAAAGCTGCGACATGTGCCACGGCCGGGGCGAGGTGCAGCAGGTCACGCGGTCCTTCCTCGGCCAGGTCATGACCTCGCGCGCCTGCCCGCAGTGCGGCGGCTACGGCAGCGTCATCCGTACTCCCTGCGCCGAGTGCTCGGGCGACGGCCGGGTCCGCACCCGCCGTACGATCAAGGTCCGCATCCCCGCGGGCGTGGAGAACGGCACCCACATCCAGCTCGCCGGCGAGGGCGAGGTCGGCCCGGGTGGAGGTCCGTCCGGCGACCTGTTCCTCGAGATCGTCGAGCGTCCCCACGCGATCTACGAGCGGCAGGGCGACGACCTGCACTGCACCGTCCAGGTCCCCATGACGGCCGCCGCGCTCGGCACGTCCCTGACCGTGGAGACCCTCGACGGGCCGGAGGAGATCGACATCCGGCCCGGCACCCAGTCCGGCCAGCAGATCCCGATGTACGGGCGGGGTGTCAAGCACCTCAACGAGAACGGCCGCGGCGACCTGCTGATCCACGTGAACATCGAGACGCCCACCAAGCTCGACGAGGAGCAGGAGGACCTGCTGCGCAGGCTGTCCATCCTGCGCGGCGAGGAGCGCCCACCGGGCAAGTTCACCCCGGGGCAGCAGGGTTTCTTCTCCCGCCTGCGCGATGCCTTCAACGGCCGCTGAGGCCGCTCTGGCACGGCCGGGCCACCAGGCTCGGCGGGCCAGCCCGTACGGCTGCCACCGGCATCCGGTGCGGCCGGGCCGGCCGAGGGCGGCCTCGGACGACCTGTCCGCGCGCCGCGGGGATGGCTCGGGAGGCCCGCGTCACGGCGGCTCGGGCCATGTGAG
>DASQPY010000382.1:0-5242 GCA_035643735.1 Actinoallomurus sp.
CTTCGGGATGGCGGCGCGGTCCAGACGGTAGCCGAGCCGGTCGAACAGCGTGTCCAGCTCGTCGGCGGACAGCAGATAGAACAGCATGAGGACGTCGGCCTGCTTGGACGCCTTGTAACGGTTCGGGGTATCGCCTTCGGCCTCCAGGATGCGATCGAGACGGCGGATGTCCCCGTACCTCTCGCGGTAGCCCTCCCAGTCGAACTCGGCGAGACGCTCATAACCCTCGAACTGGCTGATGATGCCGTCGGCGTGGAAGACCACCCGCATCCGCCGACTCACATCGTCGAGGCGCGTGACCTCCGCGTCGGTCACCGCCAGCCGCTGGAGGAGCTCGTCTCGACGGTAGGGCGGCAGCAGCGCCAGCGCGTCAAGGGCACGGCACAGGGTCCAGACCGCCATGACGTTGGTGTAGGCGTTGTTGTCCAAGCCGGGTGTGGCCGCTCCCGGATACGCGTCGTGGTACTCATCCGGTCCCATCACGCCGCGGATGTCGTACCGGCCGGTGCGTGTGTCCAGGGTGGCGACGCTCGCCCAGAACCTCGCGATCTCCAGCAGCATCTCCGCTCCCTGATCGCACAGGAAGACCAGATCTCCGGTGGCCTGGTAGTACTGCCAGACGTTGTAGGCGATCGCCAGGCCCACATGCCGCTGAAGACGCGAGTTGTCCGGCAGCCAGCGTCCTGAGCGCGGGTTGAGATGGAGAAGCTGGGTCTCTTCGCCGCCGTCGGCGGCGCTCTGCCACGGATACATCGCGCCCGCGTACCCGGCCTCGCTCGCCGCCCGGCGGGCCGCCGGCAGCCTCCGCCAGCGGTAGAGCAGCAAGGAGTGGACGATCTCGGGGAAACGCAGGCTGAGAAAGGGCAGCACGAACAGTTCGTCCCAGAACACGTGACCGCGATACGCCTCGCCGTGCAGACCACGCGCCGGAACGCCGACGTCCAGCCCGACCGTATGCGGCGAGGTCGTCTGCAGTACGTGGAACAGGTGCAGGTTGACGGTCCGCTGCGCCGGCCCCCCGCCGACGTCGAGGACGCCCCGGTGCCACAGTTGCTCCCACACGAGAAGGTGCCGCCCGCGCAGTTCCTCGAAGCACGGGCCCCGACCCGCCTCCGGCCGGGCCGCCGCAACGTGATCGCCGGTGGCATGATCACGAGACGTGTGCAGCGCGACGACCTTGTCAACGGTCACCGGCTCTCCCTGCCGGGCCTCGACTCTCACGAGCTGAGCGATCCAGCCTGGGGCGCCTTGTTCCTCACGGCGGACCGCCCCGCCACGGACCGTCGTACGGGCCGCCAGGGCGATCCCCACGCCCGCCGTGGCTGTCTCCGCGTCGAGCCAGACCAGGTCACCGTCGGCGCCGCTGGAACGGAAGATCAGATGGACGCACGCCAGGCCCCGGTACCGGGCGACACCCCCGTTGCGTACCAGCCCGTCGATGCCCGAACGGATCTCCAGCGGCCCCGACCAGTTCTCCGGACGGATCGTGGTGCGCAGAGCCGCCATGTGCTGATCGTCCATCGATACGAACCGCTGCTGGTCCAGGACCGTCACGCGGCCGGCCCGGTCACGGCAACGCAGCCGCCGGTTGAGCAGGCCCTGGCGTAGGTCCAGTTCCTGCCGGTGGTCGAGCAGCTGATACCCCTCAGGGGTGAACCAGTCGCCGCCCTCGGCGCGGAACGTCAATGGCAGCCAGTTCGGAGCGTTGACCAGATCCTCGTTGACGACCGTACGCCCCGCGATCCGCGAGGACAGCCGGTCGTAACACCCGGCGACGTAGGTGCCGGGATAGTGCGTGTCCCCGGCCGTCGACTCCGGCGCTGCGCCTCGGGTGGCGAAGTAGCCGTTGCCCAGCGTGCACAGCGCCTCCCTCAGACGTTCCTCCCCTGGATCGAATCCCTCATACGCGATGTGCCAGGCATCCATGGCGGCCCGTCGTTCAAGCGGCGCTTCTGGTATGCACCGGCAGCTCGCACAGATCAGCGATCACAAGGTCCGCACCGCGCTCGGCGAGTGCCGCGGAGCCGCCTGTTCGGTCCACGCCGACGACGGCTCCGAAACCGCCCTCACGCGCCGCAGCGACGCCGAGAGGACATGTCTCGACGACCACCGTCCGGGCGGGTGGTGTGTGCAGCCGTTCCGCGGCTTGGAGATACATGTGCGCATCCGGGTGTTCGGGTACCTGTGTGCCCGGCGCGTCGAGTCCGTCCAGGCCGCGAAGATCGTCGTAAGGCAGAGCGATGCCGCGCTGCACGCCGAACGGTACGAACTCGGTCTCGTGCGCCGCCGCGTGGGTCAGCAGGAACGGATCGAGCGCCGACTTCCACGCCGCCGCCGAGGCTCGGTCGCCGTTGACGATCGCATTTACACCGAAGATCACAGACGTAACGCTGCGAGCGGAGTCACCGAGTGTGCATTGGCCGGTTGTGGTGCGCATGATGAATCCCCCCTCATAGCACCTCAACCATCCCAGTTAACGGATTTGTCAAGGCAGGGGCTTCGGTCCCGGCGCGACGAGCCGAAGGACCCGCATGGACCTCTAACGATCAACCCTTGGGACGCTTTCGTCGCTCTTCCACCGTCCGCCCGTATGAGTGCATAGGGGTAGGATTTTCGGTCCTGTGAGGAAGGCCTGGCGAGGAAAAGATCGCGATCTTCTGTCCTCGTACGAGCGTCGTCAGCGCGTCTATCACCGAGACGCCGGTCAGGATCGGTTCGGCGGGGGGCTGCCGGCGGCTCGGGTTCAACGGTGCTCCGCCGACCGGCGCGGTGACCGCGCCGGTCACGGGCGGTCCGCCGTCCAGCGGTTCTCCCCGGCCGTCACAGATCCGGCCGAGCCAGCCGTCACCGACCGGGATGCGCAACGGCTTTCCGCTGAAGGCCACCCGCAAGCTGTGCCGGGTCATCGCGTCGGTGCCCTCGAAGAGTGGAACGAGATCGAACGGGTGGTGCCGCGGGAGAAGCTGACAGTGGCGGTCGCCACGATCGCGGCGTTCGTGCCCGAGACCGACGATGACGCCGCGGCGGCGTGACGGGCCGAGCTGGTCAAGCGGTACCGGACGGTGCAGCACTTCATCGAGCTGCTGCTGGAGGTGATCGGCTTCCGCGCGGTGGAGGCTGGAGCGCCGGTGGTGGCGATGGTGCGGGCAGCGGCCGCGATGGCCAAGGCCCGCCGCCGCTACGACCGCGCCGACGTCGCCGCGGACGAGGAGCTGATCACCGGGTCGTGGCGGCCGCTGGTGTTCGCCAACCCCGACCTGCCCGCCGGGCAGATCGACAAGGCCGCGTTCACGCTGTGTGCGCTGATGCACCTGCACGCGGCGCTGCGCCGGCGAGACGTGTTCGCCGTCGGTGTCGACCGCTGGAGCGACCCGCGCGCCCGCCTGCTGGAGGGCCCCGGCTGGCAGGCCGCGCGCCCTCAAGTGCTGGAGGCGCTGGAGCTGGAGCAAGAACCGGCCGGGCACCTGGCCGAACTTTCCTCGGCGCTGGAGGATGCCTACACCCGGGTGCTGGACGGGCTCGGAGGCAACACCGCGGTGCAGTTCGTCGGCGGACGGCTGCAGGTGGACAAGCTCGGGCCGCTGGCCGAGCCGCCGTTGATGACCGAGTTCCGCGCCCTGATCGGTCAGATGCTGCCTCGGGTGGATTTCCCCGAGTTGCTGCTGGAGGTGTTCGACCGGACCGGGCTGGCAGACGAGTTCACCCACATCTCCGGCGCCGACCCGGCGATGGAGGACTTCGCGGTCAGGCTGTGCGGGCTGGTCGTGGCCGAGGCGTGCAACGTCGGGCTGGTGCCGATCGAGAAGCGGCCCGACCTGGCTCTTCAGCGGGTCTCGGAGCGGCACCGGCCGTTCATGGGCCGGGCCAGCCGACAGAAGCCGGTCCACCGCAGCGTCCGCGTGAAGACCGTCCAGCGTCACCCGCTATCTGGTCGTCAAGCAGGACACCAACGGCGACACCTTCCTGATCAGCCAGACCGACCCCGCAGAACTCCTCGACCACGCAGCCGACGACGAGGTCAGCCCCAAGCCCGATCGGAGCATGGCCACCGCCCAACGCCCGGGCCTGGATGCCAGCGGCCAGTTGGATCAGCACCACATGTCTGCGGCGATTCCCGACATCAAGGAGACGGCGTAATGATCGAGGAACAGCCGGGCGATCAGGTCGCCGCGTGAACCGGTGCCGGATTTGGCGAAGATCGACTTCAGGTGGTCCTGCACGGTGTACGACGACACGTGCAGCCGGCCGGCGATCTGCTTGGTGGACAAGCCTTTGGCCACCAGTTCGGTGACCCGACGCTCACTGTCGGTGAAGCGGTAGGCGTCGACCATCAGGGGCGCCATCTCGGCGGGGCGAGTAGCTTCTAGCATCACCGCGACCTGCGCTTCCGGGCCGTCATTCAGCAGCGAGCCTCGGACGATCAGCCACCGGCCGGCCCGGGTGCGCGCTCGGGCCTTGGCCGGCCGGGCATCGGTCGGCGCAGGTGCTGCACTCGTTGCCGGGCCGCAGAGGGAACGGGCCTGGCGGGCGACAGCGGAAATCACCAGTGGCAGCCGAGCACCCTCTCTGCCACCGGTGCCCAGCTCGTCCAGCAGGTGATCCGCTGCCCTGTTGGACATGCGCACGCCGTCATCGGCGTCGAGGACCAGCAGACCGACGTCGTCGGCACCGGCCTGTGCGTCACCGAGCAACATTCCTCGCCGTAGTCCATCGGCGATCAGGCCGGCGATCGACGATACGAACTCCAGTTGTCCCCGCGCATCGCCGACCTGGGCGACACCCGGCTGTGGCGCGCCAACACCCGCGCCGGCTACGGCCCGCTGGACCACATGTCCCGCCACACCGTCCGCCTCGACCGCATCCGAGCGCACTGGGACGACATGCTGTGCGTGGCCGGGTCGCTGACCACCGGAAAGGTCCGCGCCTGTGACCTGATCCGGATGCCGTCGCGCGAGGGCCGCCCGACCGGGCTGGGCGGTGCGTTCGCCTGCGGGCTGACCCACCTGTTCCCCGACTCGGCGACGCTCGCGGGCGTGGATCCCTCCTCCTACGCGTTCCCGAAGGGCCGGATCTTCAAGACGCTGCACTTGTTGCAGTTCATCTCCGACGACGGCTACCGCCGCATGATCGGCACCCAGCTCAACGTCCAGGAAGGCCGCCACCGCCTGGCCCGCCGGATCGCGTTCGGCAACCGCGGGCAGCTGCGTCAGCGCTACCGCGAGGGCATGGAGGACCAGCTCGG
>DASQPY010000383.1:0-2148 GCA_035643735.1 Actinoallomurus sp.
GTCGGCGGGGCGCTGGCAGCAGGCAGTGCGGTGGCGCTCGTGCTCGTCCCGCAGATCGGTAACAGCACCGACCGCCCGGGCGGCCAGAGCGGAACGCCGCCGATCGCCGCGCCACCCGGCGTTACCGCACCACCCCACACCCGGCCACCGAAGAAGAGCTCACCGCCGAGCAGTAGCCCGCCTGCTGCCGTCCCGCCGGCGAGTGCGCCACAACCCACCCCATCGCCGACCGTCCTGCCCACCGACCCGCCGGGGAAGGGCAAGCCGCCGAAGCCCGGCCACCCGACCCCACCCGGCCAGCAGAAGCCGCCCAAGCCGCCCAAGCCGGGCGACGACTGCCGCCTAAGCCTGCTTGGCCTCGACCTGCTGTGTGGCCGTTCGGTTAGATAGCCCTACCCTGTGCAACCGCCGGCGCACCCCGGCGCGTCGCATGATCAGTCCCCCAAGGAGCCGCACTCCATGGCCTACATCCGTAAGTTGCCGTCCGGCAAATATCAGGCGACTGTTCGCCTGGCCAACGGCAAGCGCACCACCAAAACGCACAAACTGAAGTCGACCGTGTCCAAGTGGGCGACCGAGCAGGAAGCGCGCGTCAACCGCGGCGAGCACCGCGACCCACGGGCCGGGCAGATCAAGCTGGGGGAGTGGCGCAAGCGCGTCTCGGCGAACCGGAACATCGAGCCGACGACGCGGGCGAAGGTCGACAGTATTTGGCGGACGCACTGCGCCACGGAGTGGGAGGGCTGGCCGATGGCCGCCGTCACCCGCATGGAGGCCCAGGCGTGGGCGAACAAGCTGAAGACAACGCGGCGAGCCCGGCACAAGGGGCGCAACGTCGCCGGGCCGGACAAGACCGTGCCGGTCCTGGGCGCCGAGATGATCCACACGTGCGTCAACACGATGAGCAAGCTGTATGCGATCGCGATGGATGAGACACCGCCGCTGGTGATGTCGAATCCGTTCGTCGGCCTGGACCTACCGCCGATCGTCCCGCGCCCCGTCGAGTTCTACGAGCACGAGGAAGCCGGCCTGCTGTACGCGGCCATCGAGGAACTGTCCGGGCCGAAATGGCGTGCGGCCGTCGAGCTGGGCATGCACGCGGGTCTGCGGCCGGGGGAGATTTACGGGCTGCACGGTAGCCGCGTGGACTGGGCGCGGAACCAACTGCATGTGACGCATGTGATGACGCGGTACGGCCTGCGGGAGTACGCCAAGTCGAGGCGTAGCCACCGGCCGGTGCCGGTGCCGTCCGGCACGTTGGCGACGATGTGGGAGCTGATGAAGGACCGCGACGAGCGGGGACGGTGCACGTGCCCGAAGGTCCACGCGGACGGCACGCGCCAGCTCGGCGATGGGCCGTGCCCAGGGCTGGTGTTCCCGGCGCCGATGGGCGGGCCGATCGATGACGGGAACTTCCGTTGGCGGGTCTGGAACCCGGCGGTGGAGGCGGCGGGGATCCGGCGGTTCCCGCCGAAGGTGATGCGTCACACGGCGGCGTCGTGGCTCGTTCAGGATGGCGTGCCGCTGTATGACGTTCAGGCGTTGCTGGGGCACGAAAGCTTCGCGACGACGACGCGTTACGCGCACCTTGCCCCGGAGGCGCACAGCAAGGTCATTGAGTCTTGGAACCGGCGTACCGGCGAGCAGGATTTTTCTGGTCCTGACGCACGAGTGACGCACGAATAGAGAAAGGGCCCCCCTTCGATGTTTCCGAAAAGAGACCCTGACCTGCGGGTGGGCGATACTGGGATTGAACCAGTGACCTCTACCGTGTCAAGGAAGAGAACGCCCCAGGTGGGGGAGCCTGAAACGGCTCTGACCTGCGGATCGATGCCGGATGTTGTCGGATCGTGTCGGCCATCGACGGACGGTCGTGACGCACCACTGACGCACGACGCCCCAACCGTCTTCGAAGACCTCAACACCCAGCAGGCCGACGGTCGTCTGTGCGTCCGCGCACGGTGCCAAGCCGACTTCTGGCTGTCTGGCATCGCGGCCATCCCCGTCGGCATCTCCGCCACGACCGGATCCCAGGTGTTCGCGTGCGAGGACCTATGTGCCGCCGCCGTCGGTTACCGACCGCCCGCGGGCGAGCAGATGCCGCTGGAGGCCGAGTGCGTCGTCTGCGGCCCCGGCTGCTGCTCGCCC
>DASQPY010000384.1:0-6141 GCA_035643735.1 Actinoallomurus sp.
CTCCCGGTCCGGGAAGACCGGTCAAGGCAGGTTCTCAGGGTATCGAGATGGGCCCGATGCCCGCGTCAGCCGAGCAGTTTCGCGGGGGTGATGGGCAGATCGCGTATGCGCCGCCCGGTCGCGTGGTGAACGGCGTTGGCGATGGCGGCCGCGGTGCCCACGATGCCGATCTCGCCGATGCCCTTGGAGCCCATCGGGTTGAGGTAGGGATCCTCCTCCTCGATCCACACCGCCTCGATGTCCTGGACGTCGGCGCACGCGGCGACGTGGTACTGCGCGAGATCGTGGTTCAGGAAGCCGCCGGACCCCTCATCGACCACCGTCTCCTCCATCAGTGCCATTCCCAGCCCCATCGTCATGCCACCGATGAACTGCGACCGCGCCAGCGTCTCGTCCAGGATCCGGCCGGCGGCGAACACGCCGAGCAGCCGCGGGACACGGGTCTCACCGGTGTCGATGTCAACGTGCACCTCCGCGAACTGGGCGCCGAACGCGTGCCGCGAGAAACCGGTGTCGGCCTCCACGTCCTCGGTCGTGTCGGCGGTGCCCCGGTCGCCGTTCTTGAGCAACGCCTCGCACGCCCGTACGACGGCCGATCCCCACGACGCCGTCCCCATGGAGCCGCCCGCGAGAGACGCCTTCGGCAGGGCGCTGTCGCCGACCTCGACCCGTACGCGCTCGGCCGGGGCGCCCAGGGCCTCGGCCGCGATGCGGGTGAGCACCGTGCGTGCCCCGGTGCCGATGTCGGTGGCGGCGATCCGTACGAGGAACTCACCGTCCTCGACCGTGGCGCTGGCGCTGGACGGCAGCCGGTTGGCCGGGTACGTGGAGGCGGCCACGCCGGTGCCGGTCAGCCATCGCCCGTCGAGCCGGATCCCGGGCTCGGGGTCACGCCGCTCCCACCCGAAGCGCCGGGCGCCCTCGCGCAGGCAGGCGATGAGATTGCGCGAGCTGAACGGCAGGCCGGACTCGGGATCGGTCGCGGGTTCGTTCAGCACCCGCAGCATGATCGGATCGATCCCGCCGGCGATCGCGAGCTCGTCCATGGCCGACTCCAGCGCGAACATCCCCGGGCACTCGCCGGGGGCGCGCATCCACGACGGCGTGGGCACGTCGAGCCGGGCGAGCCGGTGCGTCGTACGGCGGGCGGGCGCCGCGTACATGACACGCGTGGGCGCGGCGGTCTGCTCGGCGAACTCCACCAGGGTCGAGGACTGCTCGACCACCTCGTGGCTGATCGCGGTCAGCCGGTTCTGGGCGTCGGCGCCGAGCCGGACCCGCTGGATGGTGGGCGTGCGGTAGCCGGTGACGTCGTACATCTGCTGCCGGGTCAGCGCCACCTTCACCGGGCGGCCGGTGGCCCGCGCGGCGAGCGCCGCGAGGATGGCGTTCGGGCGGGTGGTGCCCTTGCTCCCGAAGCCGCCGCCGACGTGTGGGGCGACGACGCGGACCTTCTCCGGTGGCAGGCCCAGGACCGTCGCGATGCTGTCGCGGTCGGCGGTCGCGCCCTGCGTCGCGTCGTAGAGCGTCAGACCGCCGTCCTCCTCCCAGACCGCCATCGTCGCGTGCGGCTCCATCGGGTTGTTGTGCAGTGTGGGCGTCGTGTACGTGGCGTCCACGACCACGGCCGCGCCGGCCAGCGCGGCCTCGACGTCGCCTCGCTCGGAGACGGCCGGGAAGTCCGGGTTGACCTTCTCGGGCGTGTAGAGGCCGGGATGGTCCGTCCTCAGCAGTACGTCGTGGGGCTCGGCGTCGTAGGTGATGCGCACCGAACGTTCGGCGGCCTCCCGCGCCGTCTCCAGCGTGGTGGCGACGACCGCGGCCACGAGCTGACCGTGGTAGGCGACCTGGTCGGTCTGGAAGAGCGCCAGCTCCGGATCCTCACGTGAGCCCAGCGGGGGCGGTTCGGCACTGGACAGCACGGCGAGCACGCCCGGCATGACGAGCGCCTCGCTCGCGTCGACCGACCGGATCCGACCGCGGGCTATCGCCGACTGGATGGGATGGGCGTAGGCGACGTCGCCGGCCGGGTACTCGTAGGCGTACCTCGCGTGCCCGGTGACCTTGTCGCGTCCTTCGACGCGGTTCACGGGACCAGCTCCTCCAGCGTGCGGACGATCAGATTGCGGGCCAGCGGGACTTTGTACGCGTTGCGCGGCAGCGGCCGGGCCCGGCTCAGCTCGGCCTCGGCGGCACGGGCGAACTCCTCCGCGTCGGCCCGTACGCCACGCAGCGCCGCCTCGGCGATCTCGGCCCGCCACGGCGCGTGCGCGACGCCGCCGAGCGCCAGTCGGCATCCGCGGACGACGCCGTCGGCGACGTCGAGCACGGCGGCGATGGAGACGAGGGCGAACGCGAACGACGCCCGTTCTCGTACCTTGCGGTACTTCGAGGTGCCGGCGGGCGGGGGAGGCAGGTCCACGCCCGTGATGAGCTCACCCGGCCGCAGCACGGTGTCGCGGGACGGGTCGTCGCCGGGCAGCCGATGCAGGCCTGGGATCGGCACCGTACGGTCGCCGTCCGGCCCGGTGACCTGGACCCGGGCGTCGAGGGCGGCGAGCGCCACCGCCATGTCGGACGGGTGTGTCGCCACGCACTGCTCGGAGTGGCCGAGCACGGCCAGGTTGCTGTGGTCGCCCTCGATCGCCGGGCAGCCCGAGGCGGGGCGGCGCTTGTTGCACGCCTTGGAGACGTCCTGGAAGTAGGGGCAGCGGGTGCGCTGCAGCAGGTTGCCGCCGACCGTGGCCATGTTGCGGACCTGCCCGGACGCGCCGTCCAGCACGGCGCGGGCCAGTATCGGGTACCGCTCACGGACCACCGGGTGCGCGGCCAGGTCGCTGTTGCGCACCGCCGAGCCGATCCGCAGGCCGTCGCCGTCGCCGTCGCCGTCGATGGCATCATGCGGGAGGCGCGTGACGTCGACGAGGGAGTCCGGTTCGGCCACGCCGAGGCGCATCAGGTCCACGAGGTTGGTGCCGCCGCCGAGGTACATCGCGCCGGGCCCGAACCGCTCGACCGCGTCGCGCGCGTCACTGGCGCGGGCGTACGCGAAGGGTCTCATCGGCCGACCGCTTCGATCGCGGCGACGATGTTGACGTACGCGCCGCACCGGCACAGGTTGCCGCTCATGCGTTCGCGGATCTCCTCCGGCGTCAGTGCCGGATCCGCGGTGAGGTCGTCGGTGATGGCGCTCGGCCCGCGCTCGGAGAGCATCCCGGCCGCCGAGCAGAGCTGGCCCGGGGTGCAGTAACCGCACTGGAAGGCGTCGAACTCCATGAACGCGGCCTGCAGGGGATGGGGCTCGCCGCCGTCGGCCAGTCCCTCGACCGTGGTGATCTCAGCCCCGTCATGGGCGACGGCGAGCGCGAGACAGGCGTTGGCACGCCGGCCGTCGATGAGCACGGTGCACGCGCCGCACTGGCCGTGGTCGCACCCCTTCTTGGTCCCGGTCAGACCGAGGTGCTCACGCAGCAGATCCAGCAACGATGTGCGGGTATCGGCGCTCAATGAGTGCTTGGCGCCGTTGACCTGCAGTGTTATCTCCGCCATGCGAGGCGCCTACCCGGCGCTCGGGGCGGCTAACCGCCGCCGGTGATCCCGTCAGGGTAGGCGCCCGATTGATATACGCGTTCGCCATATATCCGGAACAGATGGATATTGCGGCTTTTGCCGCTCAATGCCCCGGTAGGACCGCGGTGAAGCAACCGCAGAGAGGTGAGAGGAATTTGCCGGGAAACGGCGCCGGGACGCTCATCGCGGTGTCCTGGCGCCTTCGCGCCCGGCAGGCAGGCGGGGCGAGAACCCGTTCCGGTGGATCCTCGCCCCCGCTCGGTCAGGGGGACTCGAATCCGGCCTGAGTCAGGACGGACTTGCCCTGGCCGGACAGGACGAGCTGGACGAACTGGTCGGCCAGTTCGGGCTGCGGGGCCTTGGCCACGGTGGCGATGGGGTAGTCGTTGATCGCCTGGGCGGCCTCGGGGAAGTCGATGCCCTTCACCTTCCCGCCTGCGGACTTGACGTCGGTGCGGTAGACGAGGGCGGCGTCGGCCTCGCCCAGCTGCACCTTGGTGAGCGCCGCCTTGACGTCCTGCTCCTGGGAGACCGGCTTGATCGTGAGCTTCGCCGCGGCAAGGGCCTTGATGGCGGCGGCGCCACAGGGCACCTGGGGCGCGCACTCGACGACCTTCAGTTTGGGATCGGTCAGGTCCTTGAACGCCTCGACCTTGCCGGGGTTGCTGGGCGGCACGGCGATCTCGAGCCGGTTGCGGACGAACACCTTCGGCTCGCCCGACGCGTCCTTGGCGTCGGTCACCGTCTTCATGGTGGCGGGGCTGGCGGCGGCGAACACGTCCGCCGGCGCACCCTGGGTGATCTGCTGGGCCAGCGCCGAGCTGCCGCCGAAGTTGAACTTCACCTTCACTCCGGGGTGGGCGCTCTCGAAGGTCCTGCCCAGGGAGGTGAACGTCTCGGTCAGTGAGGCCGCGGCGAACACGAAGACCGTCTTGCCGCTCTTCCCGGACGATCCGGATGAGTCCTTGCCGGTGCTGCCGCACCCGGCCGCCAGCGTGAGGCTCGCTACGAATGTGGCGGCGAGCAGTACCCGGAGGTGCCGGGGCAGACGTTCGATCACCTTGGTCCTCCTCTTGCAGGCGCCCCGGGGGAGGGGCCATGTCGGCCACCGTACTATCGCATATTCCATGCTGAAAGTTACGTAGACGGGGCGTCTGCCAGCACCAAGGGGTTCTTACACCCGTATCTGCCCGCGTGGACCGTCAGTCGGCGACGGCCAGAATCACATCCGAGGCTTTGATCATCGCGACAACCTCGCTGCCCTCGGTGAGGCCCAGCTCACGGGCCGCCTCGACCGTGATGGCGGCGACCATTCGCACGCCACCGGCGTCCATCTCGACGTTCGCGGTGGCCTCACCTTCGGTGACGGCGGTAACCCTCGCCCGAAGCTGGTTTCGCGCGCTCAAACGCATCATTTCCGCCTCCTGGTGGCCGATGAGATCGCTTGTCTGCGGACCTGCCCAGGATCCGGCGGGCCCATACCCCGCCGCGGCCGGTTGCCCGGACAGGAACCGGACGGGCCGGTCACCGGCACGAGCGAGCCGTCGTGGCTACTCTGAGCTTCGTGCGCGATGAAGGTGTCGAGGAATTCGGTCCCCAGGACCGCTACGCCGATCTGGTCGATGACCTGGCCGGCGTTCCCGGGGTCGATCCGCCGCGGGGTGGGCGCGGGTTCGGCCGCACCGCGCTGCGCTACCAGACCAAGATCTTCGCGATGCTGGTCCGTGGGCGGCTGGTGGTCAAGCTTCCGGCGGACCGGGTCGACGAACTGGTCGGCGGCGGCGACGGTGTGCGCTTCGACGCGAACAAGGGCACGCCGATGAAGGAGTGGTTCAGCCTCGATCCGCAATCGGGATGCGACTGGCTGCCGCTCGCCCACGAGGCCCTGGCCTTCGCCCGTTCGAGCCATTGAGGCAGCACCTGCCGCGCGAACGGAGAACCGGTGTTATCAGCCGGCATGGCCGGGCACGACCGTCGCCGCCGACGGCGGCGTACGGCCGTCTGACCAGGAACGAGAGCTCCGGAGACCGTCAGAGGGGTTCGGCGAGCCGGATCAGGATGCGATCGGCCGGCTCGGCGGTCGCGTGGCGGTGGCCGGTCCCGGCCCACAGATTGATCCGCTCGGGATCGCCCGCGGCGGCGGCCGCCTTGCGCAGCGGGCTGGTCAGGTGATGCAGGGCCGGATACCCGGCCGGTGCCTCGCCGGTGTACCGGTCGGTGAAGTGGTTGCGCAGCGCGCGTGCGGGACGGCCGGTGAACGCGCGCGTGACCACGGTGTGGTCACGGGCCGGATCGGCGAGTGCCGCGCGGTGCGCCGCCGACGTACCGCTCTCGTCGGCGCGGAGCAGGACCGTGCCCACCATCGCGGCCACCGCTCCGGCGTGGAGAACGGAGGCGACGTCGGAGGGCGTCGCGATTCCGCCGGCCGCGACGAGCGGCAGGGGGACCGCCGCGCGTACCTCGGCGACCAGGTCGGCGACGGGTGTCGGCGCCGGTACGCGCTCGGGCGTCAGGGTGCCCGAATGACCGCCCGCCGCCGATGCCTGCACCACGAGCAGGTCGGCGCCCGCG
>DASQPY010000385.1:0-10256 GCA_035643735.1 Actinoallomurus sp.
CGATGACAGTCAGGTGCATGAGTTTGCGAATATGCCGGGAGTTATGCGCGAGACGGTAGCAGCAGTCCCCGCCCTCAGCCGGTGGAAGCAATCTCGCTGGTGAGTAGCTCGGCGAAGACTTCATTTGGCTTGCGCCATCCGAGGATACGGCGGGGACGGTCGTTGAGTTCGTCGGCGACGGCTTGAAGGTAGTTCGGGTCGTTGGGGATTGTGGTGCCTTTGGGGAAGTATTCGCGCAACCACCGGTTGGTGTTCTCGTTAGTGCCGCGTTCCCATGGGGAGTGCGGGTGGGCGAAGTACACGTCGATGTCGGCGGTCACGGCCAGAGCGGCGTGGCGGGCCATCTCAGCGCCGCAGTCCCAGGTCAGGGTGCGGCGCAAAGTGTCGGGCAGACCCTTGATCTGGTCGGCGACCGACGCGGTGACGGTGGCCGAGTCACGGGACTTGAGAGGCGCCAGGATCAGGAACCGGGAGGTGCGCTCCACCAGCGTTGACACCGCTGAGGCGCAGTTCTTGCCCACGACCAGGTCGCCCTCCCAGTGGCCGGGGACCTGCCGGCCCTCAGCCTCGGAGGGCCGGTCGTCGATGAACCTCATCCCGGTGATGCGCGGCGAGCGGGGCACCCGGCCGCGGGCGGGCCTGCGGCGGGTGCGGCCTGAGCGCAGCGCGATGCCCTCGGCTTGCATGACCCCGACCGGCAGCGCGTAGATCCAGGAGTAGATGGCCTCATGTGACACCCGTAAAGCCTGCTCGTGCGGGAACTCGATCGGCAAGCGGTACGCGGCCGCCTCCGGTGACCAGCCCCGCTTGAGCAGGCCGGTCACGATCAGCCGCAGCATCGGATGCGTGTCCAGTTTGCGGCACTTGGGGCGCTGCCTGGCCCTGACCGCGCCGCGATCGGCGTGGGCCGCCCGGTATCGCTCCCGCCCACCGTGTCGGCCGATCTCCCGCGAGACCAGGCTCGGACACCGGCCGATCCGCGCCGCGATTTGCTCTCCCGTCAGTTTCTCGGCGATTCCCCGCGAGATCTCCTCCCGATCCTCCAATGTCAGCATTCGACGCACCGCCCCCACGGCAACTCCCCCCGACAATCACTCGCCGAGAAGGACTACATCAGACCAAGATCAATTGCTACGACCGATGGAGGGCGGGGTGTTCTGACTCGGTTCCCACCGGCGAACGGTCAGCGCCTACCGTCAGAACTGTCCGCCTGGAATTGCTTTGGAAGCGCATCTGTCGCCATTTGAATGGTGTGATAATTGCACTTCAGAATCTGGAGGAATCCTTCTCCAGGGCATGCATGATCCCGGCCACGTTGTTGCGCGTCGCCGAGATGACCTCGACCTTTTCGGCGACGGCAGGATCGGCCTCGGGGGCGAGAGCCTTGTAGCGGTCGTCGATCCGTTCTTTGACCATGGCCACCGCGTGATCGAGATCGAGTCGCTGGTCGTACGCCTCGGTCACCATCTCGACCCAGAGGCGCAGCTCCTCGGCGGACCGGTCGAGCGTCTCGGCCACGGGTTCGACGGGTCCGTAGTGACTGAACAGCAGGCGTGATGGCCGCAGCGACCGGAACCTCTCCAGGGATGCCAACGCGCTGTCCAGATCGAAGTCTGGCGGCGGTGTGGCCGGCCGCAGGTCCGCGGTCTCGGGGATGTAGACGCCCGCCGCGTCGCCGACGTACAGGTCACCGGTGAGCGAGTCGAGCAGTCCGACGTGGTGGCTGGCGTGGCCGGGGGAATGGTGGCTTTCGAGGCGACGTCCGCCACCGAGGTCGACGACGCCGATGTCCTCGACCGCACGAATACGCGCGGCGTCGGTGGGTTTGAGATCGCCGAACAGAGAGTCCAGCGCCGAACCCCAGACCATGCGCGCACTCCGCATCAGCCGGCTCGGGTCGGCGAGATGCCGCGCGCCCTTTTCGTGGACGACGACCTCGGCGTTCGGGAACATCTCCGCGATGTCCCCGACCCCGCCCGCGTGGTCGAGGTGAATGTGCGTGACGACGACGGTCGCCAGATCGGCCGGACCGATACCGGCGGCCGCCAGCGCGTCGCGTACGACCGACGCCGAGTTGCCCGCTCCGGTCTCGACCAGGCACGGCCGTTCAGAACGGATGAGATAACCCGCTGTTATGCCCTCATACCCGGCCATCCGCGTGTCGATCTCGAAGACGTCGTTCCCCAGGTCAGTGATTTTCTCCATACCTGACTCCGATGTTATCCACAGATGCGCCCGGGACCTTATGCGGCCATTGACGATCCTCCATCGTAGGTACAACGCCGTGGCCGGCATACGGCGGCCGATCATGAGAGGAGACGGCGATGGAGCACATCAACGAGATCGTCCTGGTCGGAAGGCTCTCAGGAGCACCGGAGTGGCGGGCGTTATCGGGCAACGATCAGGTAGCGGTCTGGCGACTCATCGTCGAACACCGCGACGCGAGATCACCCCAGGACGGCATCGACACGATTCGCTGCGTGAGCTATGACCGGACGATCCAGGCCGGCATCCGCACCTGGTCCCACGGCGACCTGATCGAGGTGCGAGGGGCGCTACGCCACCGCTTCTGGAGAGGCCCGACAGGCCCCCGCGGCCTGTACGAGGTCGAGGCCGCGAGTGCCATCCTGCGCCTCCACCCGCCCCCGAAGGAGCCCACCCCAAAGGAGGACGCCATGCCTTGACACGCAGTCGGCACACATGCCGCTATGCGGCCGGCCGCCCGCGACACACTGGTCGGCCGCCCGCCTGATCGGCTGCTCGCCTGGGTGGGCGCACGCGGGAGTGGCGTACGCGGGGTGGCGCACGCGTGGGTCGCGTAGGCGAGGTGTCGCACGCGACCATGGGCGACCCGTGCTGCGACCCCTGCAACCCTGCGGCTCGTGCGACATGTGCCCGACGCGTGCGACCTTGTGGCTTATCTACCACGCGGGCCTGTGGTCAGTGGCGCTCTCCGAGCTCCGTGCTGCCGCGCTGCGTTGCGCCGCGCTGCGCTGCATCGCGCGGTCCTGCATTGCGCCGCGCGGAGCTGAGCGGAGCCAGGAGGCGGGGCGTACCTCGCCGTGAGGCGGTGGACCTCAGGCGGCGCCAATCCCGCCGCCATGGGCGGTCGCGAACGGTCGCGCTCGATGCCGGCACGGACCCGCTCGACCGCGCGGCCCGCGTACCGGAAGGTGCGGGCGAGCAGGAGGCACGCACGTAGGCGCCGCCGTCGTCAATTGCCAGGTGTCGCGCGCGGCGCCGTCGGGCGCGACGGGTTCGGGCGTGCATGAGCGCATGCGCGACCGACCGCGGGCGCGCAACCCCTGTTCGTCCGTTCAGTGCCGGCCTCGGAGCCGGAGACGGCAGGAGTCGACGACGAGCTCGTCCAAGCACGTACTCCGGGGCAGCCCGTCCACCCCCCTTGCCAGGCGCGCACCCGGCCCACAACGCGCCTGCCGAGCCGTACCCGGTGCGCAGCGCACCCGCCCACCACGCTGAGAGCGCGCCCAGCCCCCATATGCCCTCCATGGCGAGACCGAGCCCGCGTGCAGCGCGCACCCCTCCGCGCACCCCCCGCGCGCCTCGCATCCGTGACGGGGCCGAACCCCAGAACGGCACGGGCGAGTGCGGCGCGGGCGTCCGGGTACGCGGCAGGTCAGCCCTGCTCGGCGGCGAATGTGCGCAGGACCAGGCCCGTACGCGGCTTGGGCCCGAACGACGTCGACTTGCGCGGGACCTTCTCGCCGCCTGCGGCCACGGCCAGTACGTCCGGCACCTTCAGCGGGTTGAGGATCACCGCGGTTCCGTTTCGGCGGCGGGCCTTCTTCAAGGCCCGGGCGGCGTCGTGATGGACGATGCGCACGTTCGCCTCATCGTCCTCGATTCCCCACAGCCGGGGGATCAGCAGCCGATGCAGCACCGCCGTGTCCAGGCCGCACCACCGCTCGGACGCCTCGTCCGGCATCGCCTCGGCGAGCTGTCCCGGGTCAGGGTCCGTCAGCAGGAACAGCCCCTCCTCTCCGCCCAGCAGGAAAGCAGTCCCGTCATGAGACGACAGGCGGTCCAGGGCCGGAGCCAGGTCCGTGCCCAGGCCCGAGACCTTGAACGCCACCGAGGCGCGCCGCGCGGCATCGGACACGTCCAAGCCAGGGATCACGCGATGGATCGCGCCGAGACGCGGGGGATAGGCGTGAGAGTCGACGAGCAACGCCAGCCCGTAGTCCCACGGGCCCGCGCCCGCGTAACGGTCCCGGAGCGCCTGGTACGTCGCATAACGATGGTGCCCATCGGCGATGAGCGCCTGGCGTTCCCGCAGGTCGGCGGCTACCGCGGCGTGTACGGCAGGGTCGCGGACCGCCCACAGCCGGTGCCGTACGTCATCGATCGTGCGCGTCTCCAGCAGCGGTGGGGCGGACGACGCTACCTCGTCCACCAGGCGGCTCGCGGCCGACGCGTTGCCGCCCTCGTACAGCAGGAAGATCGGCTCGAGGTTCGCCTCGGTGGCGCTCATCAGAGCAAGCCGGTCCCGGACCGGGCCCGGGTAGACGTCCTCGTGCGGGAGGATCACGCGGGACTCCGGGCCGTGTACGCCGAGTGCGCCGATCAGGCCGCGCTGCAGGATCCCGTCCCCGGCCTCTTCCTCGTAGACGTACAGCGCCGGCTCGGGATCGACCGTCAGGATCCCCGCGGCGAGCCAGGAACGCAGCGTTCCCGCGGCATCGCCGTAGTCCTGCTGGGGCAGGATCAGTCGGACGATGTTGTGCGGTTCGTCCGACATGAACTGGTTGAGGGCCTCCTCGTCGATCAGGTCGTACGGAGGGGACGTCACCGCCGCCAGCGAGGTCACCTTTGACGGTGCGTAGCGTACGGCGCGGAACGGCTCGAGTGAGAGGCCGGGCTGAATGGTCACGTCGGGCATGTTAGGTACCGGAATCATGTTAGGGCTCAAGTGGAGTCGGCGAACGGAGGCCACAAATGGTTCAAGGTTCGGACCACGGCCAGGATTCCCCGGGCGTGCCGGGGGGCGAGGTCTACGACTGGTACCAGCGAGGGCTGAACCTCCTGGAGAGCGGTAGCCCGGCGGCCGCGATCCAGGTTCTGGAGCACGCCGCGGCGGCGGAGCCCAGCTCCCGGAGCGTACGGGAGGCCCTGGCCCGCGCGCAGTATGGTGCCAAGAGGTACGCCGAGGCCGCCGAGAACTTCCGTATGATCGTCGAGGCCGACCCGGCGGAGGACTACGCGCTGTTCGGCCTGGGTCTGGCCCTGACGCGTACCGGTCAGGTCGCCGAGGCCGTCGAACACCTGGCCCTGGCGTGTGCCATGTGCCCGGACAACAAGCACTACGCGACCGCCCTGCGGCACGCGCGAGCACGGAAAGGGTGACGATGCGGGGGATCGACCGTCCACCGGCCGAGGCGTACGACGTCGGCGTGCTCGACCTCGACGGGGTCATCTACATCGGTCACGACCCGGTCCCCGGCGCGGCGGAGGCGCTGGCCAAGGCGCGGGCGAGCGGTATGCGCCTGGCGTTCGCGACCAACAACGCCTCCCGTACGCCCAGCGCCACGGCCGCGCTGCTGTCGGAGGTGGGCGTGCCCGCGGGGGCGGAGGACGTCGTGACCTCCGCGCAGGCGGCGGCCCGGCTCCTGTCCGAGCGGCTGCCCGCCGGCTCCAAAATCCTGGTCGTCGGCGGCATGGGCCTGCGCCAGGCGCTGCGCGCCGCCGGGCTGCGACCGGTCTCGCAGGCGTCCGAGGGGCCGGCCGCCGTCGTCCAGGGGTTCTCACCCGGCCTTTCGTACGACCTGATGTCCGAAGGCTGCCAGGCGGTGCTGGCCGGAGCGATCTTCGTCGCGTCCAACGGCGACACGACCATCCCCGGCCGGGGTGGCGTGATCAAGCCGGGCAACGGGGCGCTCGTCCAGGTGATCCTTACGGCCACCAAGGTCGATCCGATCGTCACCGGCAAGCCCGAGCTGCCACTGCACCGCGAGACCATCCTGCGTACCGGCGCCGAACGCCCGCTGATCGTGGGGGACCGGCTCGACACCGACATCGAGGGCGCCTACAACGGCGGCGCCGACAGCCTGCTGGTCCTCACCGGCGTGACCGACGCGCGTACGCTGCTCGGCGCCCCGCCTCAGCACCGGCCCACGTACGTCTCGCGGGACCTGAACGGCCTGCTCACGCCCCATCCGGACGTAGGTCACGACGGGGACGCCTACGCCTGCGGCGGCTGGACGGTCACGGCCGACCTGGAGGTCTCCGGCGGCGGCGACCCGATCGACGGTCTGCGGGCGCTGTGCACGGCGGTGTGGGAGTCCGGCGACGCCGAGCCCGGCGAGCGTGGCGACCGTGCCTTGGCCGCACTGGGGATCTGAGCGAACCCGGTCAGAGGATCCTGCGGAGCCGCAACAGGTCTCCGAGGCTGGCTTCGATCTTGAGCCGGCCGCTGGCCCAGGCCTTGGCCACCCCGAGCTCGTCGTCGGCGAGCGCCACCAGATCGTCGCTTTTGACGGTGAGCCGCACCTGAGCGCCGTTCACGCTCTCGGCCACCTGGAAGTCATCCAGGCCACCCGCGTGGATACGTGTGACGAAGACAAGATCCAGATCCGGCACACGGCAGCTGATGGTGCGTTCGACGACGTGCTTGGCGAGCTCATCGGGATCCACATCCGTGAGCCGGGTGGCGATGCGCTGCAACGCCGCACGTGCTTCCTCCTGGCTGGCCATCGTCAGGTCCGTTCCCCCAGTCATCGTCCTCGACACCGTTGTCACCAACGGACGGTAGCGTTCTTCTTGAGCCGGGGTCGACCGGCCGTCGCGATCACGGCGACGATCATGGGAAGGAATCACGTGAACGGCACCGAGGGTGAGACCACGGGAGACGAGCGGGTCGATGCCGCGATGGCCCGCCTCGGCGAGTTGGAGGCCGCGAAGATCGCCTCCCACCCAGAGATCTTCCAGGATGTCCACCGCCGGCTACAGGATGCTTTGTCGGGTATCGACGGTGAACAGGCGTGAACGAGCGCGAGACCGGTCGCGCGCCGTCTGAGGCGCGCGGCGCCTTCGCATCGGGCGCTCCGGCCGGCGGGCGGCCTCTCGTGGCTCCGTGCCGGGAGCGCGGGGTACGGGCGGCCGGTTCATGAGCGTTCGCCGGCGTCTGGACAGCGAGCTCGTCCGGCGCGGACTGGCGCGCTCTCGTGAGCAGGCCGTCGCGCTGGTCGGCGCGGGACGCGTCAAGGTCGGCGGCCAGACCGCCACGAAGGCCGCCACGCAGGTCGAGACCTCCGCGCCGATCGTGATCCAGACCGCCGAGACCGGGCCGGAGTACGTCTCGCGGGGCGGCCACAAGCTGGCCGGAGCGCTCGCGGCCTTCACCGACCTCGACCCGTCCGGCCGCCGGTGCCTCGACGCCGGCGCCTCCACGGGCGGTTTCACCGACGTGCTCCTGCGAGCGGGTGCCGCGCACGTCGTCGCGGTGGACGTCGGATACGGCCAGATCGCCTGGTCCCTGCGTACCGATGACCGGGTGACCGTGGTCGAACGCGTCAACATCCGCGAGCTGACGCCCGACCACGTGGGCGAGCCGCCCACGCTCGTCGTCGCGGACCTGTCGTTCATCTCGCTGCGGCTCGTGCTCGCCCCGATCCAGCGCTGCGCGGCCGCCGACGCCGACTACGTGATGATGGTCAAACCCCAGTTCGAAGTGGGCAAGGACCGTGTGGGCGCGGGCGGAGTCGTCCGCGACCCGGCCCTGCGCGCCGCCGCGGTGCGCGAGGTGGCGGATCACGCCGTCACGCTGGGCCTGGGCATACGTGGAGTGACGGCCAGCCCGCTGCCCGGCCCATCGGGCAATGTGGAGTACTTCCTATGGCTGCGGGCCGGTTCGCCGCCGCTCGTCGAAGCCGATCTGGACAAGGCCGTGGCGGAGGGGCCCGCATGACAGAGAAGAGATCCGTCCTCATCGTGACGCACACCGGGCGGCCCGGCGCCGTCCGCAGTGCCCAACTCGTGCTGAGCCGCCTCGGCGAGGCCGGCATCTCCGCGCGGGTGCTCGACAGCGAGGCCGAGGATCTCCACTGCGCCGGCGTCGACGTGACGCCGGCCTCCGACTCCGCCGCCGAAGGCGCGGAGATGGTGATCGTCCTGGGTGGGGACGGCACGCTGCTGCGCGCCGCCGAGCTCGCCCGCGCGTGCGGGACGCCGCTCCTCGGGGTCAATCTGGGGCATGTCGGCTTCCTGGCCGAGGCCGAGCGGGCCGACCTCGCGGCCACCGTCGACAAGGTCGCCTCCCGCGCCTACGACGTCGAGGAGCGCATGACGGTCGACGTCATGGTCCGCCAGAACGGCGGCGTCACCGCGACCGGCTGGGCGCTCAACGAGGCGAGCGTCGAGAAGGCGTCCCGGCAGCGGATACTGGAGGTCGTCGCCGAGATCGACGGGCGCCCCCTGTCACGGTGGGGCTGTGACGGTGTGGTGTGTGCCACCCCGACGGGGTCGACGGCGTACGCTTTCTCGGCCGGTGGCCCGGTCGTGTGGCCCGAGGTCGAGGCGCTCCTGGTCGTCCCCATCAGCGCCCACGCGTTGTTCGCCCGGCCGCTGGTGGTCTCGCCGCATTCGGTGGTGGCGCTGGAACTGCTCCCCGCGACGTCCGGCGGCGTGCTGTGGTGTGACGGCCGCCGCCAGATCGAGGTGCCGCCCGGCGGACGGGTCGAGGTACGCCGGGGCGCGCTGCCGGTACGGCTCGCGCGCCTGCACCAGACCCCGTTCACCGACCGCCTGGTCACCAAGTTCGGCCTCCCGGTCGCCGGCTGGCGCGGCCGCGTCCGCGACTGACGCGATGTCGTCGGGGGGACCGTGGCCGCGGCGGCGGAGCTCGGTCCCGGCCAGGCGTACGCGTCCGCGGGGAAGCGCCCGTACGGTCCGGATCTCGGTGGGGGGCGTGCACCGGGTTGCGTCCGGCGGCGGTCGGCGGACCCTAGGCGGAACTTCAGTGTCGGTCGATCGACCCGCGAGCTGGGGCGACTCGGAATGCCAGGGATGATCGGCGGGCCGGCTGGTGCCGGCGGAGCTGCTGTGCCCGCTGCCCGCTGCCCGCTGGGCGCTGCCCAGCGGGCAGCGCCCAGCCGCGACGCCGTAGCCCGGCGTCCGTCGGCCCCCCGGACCCGTATGGAGCCCCCAAAGACGGGCCATCGCCCCACATTTCAGGGGAGGGTCCGGACGTACCGGACCACGAACTCCAGGCAGGCCCGTAAAGTGAAACAGGTGGGATCTTGTGGTGCTGCAGAGCTGCGACAGGTCTCCAGTGCACGTAATCTGAGCCGAACAAATGTTCGCCTCAGTCGGCGATCCGACCGCGATACGTCACTATGACGGGGTAGCCTCGGGCGCGCCGGTTGTGCCGTGCGACGGGAGGGGTTCGACAGGTGCGGCCCATGGTCGAGGAAGTGCGGATCCAAAACCTCGGGGTGATCGAGGAGGCCGTTCTCGAGCTTTCCCCCGGCTTCAACGTGGTGACCGGTGAGACCGGTGCCGGAAAGACCATGGTGGTCACAAGCCTCGGACTGCTGTTCGGGGGGCGTGCCGACCCGCAGCGCGTACGGCCGGGCGCCGATCGGGCCAGTGTCGAAGGGCGCATCATCGTCCAGGAGGACGGCAAGGTCGCCGCGCGCGTCGAGGAGGCCGGTGGCGAGCTGGACGAAGGCGCGTTGATCGTCACCCGGTCGATCTCCTCCGAGGGGCGTTCCAGGGCCCATCTCGGCGGGCGCCAGGTCCCCGTCGCGATGCTCATCAACGTCGCCGACGACCTCGTCGCCGTGCACGGCCAGTCCGACCAGCAGCGGCTGTTGCAGGCCGGGCGGCAGCGCGCCGCGCTGGACCGGTTCGCCGGGGACAAGGTCGCCAAGCCGCTGCGCGGCTACATCGCCGCCTACCGGAGGCACCGCGACGTCACCCAGCGGCTGGAGGAGCTGACCACCCAGGCGCGGGAGCGGGCCCAGGAGGCCGACATGCTCCGGTTCGGCCTGGAGGAGATCGAAAAGCTCGACCCCAAGCTGGGCGAGGACGAGCAGCTGGCCGCCGACGAGCAGCGGCTCGCGCACGCCGACGCCCTGCGTACGGCCGCGACCACCGCGCACGAGGCCCTGCAGGGCGACCCGACGGCCACGACCGGCGCCACCGACGTGATCAGTCTGCTCAGCGAGGCACGGCACGCGCTCGAGGCCGTACGGGCCCACGACGAGGCGCTGGCGGCGCAGGCCGACCGGGTATCCGAG
>DASQPY010000386.1:0-7905 GCA_035643735.1 Actinoallomurus sp.
GAGGTACCCCGACGCGCGGCAGTGCTCGACGACCGCACGCAGATGATCGCGGTCCATCCGTACCGGCAGCATCGGCTCCTTGGCCAGCCACCGGTCGAACGCCTCGTCGGGCCCCCACAGCACGTACATCAGCCCCGACAGCGGGGCGAAGGGATAGCGCTCGCCCACCTTGACCGGCGTGGCGCCCGACGGGCCGACCGCGTCGAGGAGCATGATCTCCTCACCCACCACGCCCGACGCGACGCACGTGGAGCCGTACCGCTCGGCCAGCGGCGCCAGGTGCCTGCGCGCGACGTCGCCGGCGACGAAGCTCTGCTGCGCGACCCGGCCCGCGGCGACGAGAGCGGGCCCGAGGCCGTACGTCAGGGTCCCCGGGTCGCGCACCAGATAGCCGGCCGCGGCCAGACCGGTGACGATGCCGAGGCACGTGGGCTTGCTGATGCCGAGCTCGCGCGCCAGGGCCGACAGCCCGATGCGACGGCCGCGGGTCGCGACGAAGTGATCGAGAACGGCGATCACGCGCTCGGTCGGGGGCGAGCGCCGGGCCACCGTCATTGACCACTCCTTAGAACACGTTCTACTCTCGTCCGGGAAGCAAGCTACCGTTTCGGTACATATTTGTACCGCACGGCCGAGGGAGTCCGGTGGCCACCCAGTCATTCGCCCAGGCGATCGCCGAGGCCGAGCAGATCATCCGTACCGCGCCGCATGTACGGACCGAGCAGGACCTCGCCGAGGGCCTGGAGTACCTCGCCGGCAGCATCAAGGCGTCGCTGCACATGGCCTGGGCGTACGACCGCGACTTCCCCTTCTTCGCCGCCTCGACGGGGCCGTACACCAAGCTCGGTCTCGACAATCCCGACACGCTCTACTTCAGCGCCAACATCCGCGACGACGCCGAGTACGTCGTCACCGGCCGCCGTGGCACCACCGCCGACCTGAGCTTCCAGATCCTCAATGGCGACTACACGCCGGCGCGCTCGCCCGACAGCCTGGCGGCGTTCGACGACCGCGACATCGAGATCGGCGCGGACGGGACGTACGAGCTGCGCTTCGGTCCCGCGCGGCCGGACGCGGGACCGAACCACTTCACGCTCGGGCCCGGCGCGGCGATGCTGCTCGCGCGCGAGGTCTTCAGCGACTGGGAGAGCGAGCGGCCCGGCGAGATCCGCATCCACCGCGCCGACACGCTCGGGTCCGCTCCCCCACCGGCGACGCCGGAGACGATGGCCAAGCGGTACGACGTGGCCGGCCGGATGCTGCTCTCACGGCTGCGGACGTTCCTCGCCTTCCCCGAATGGCACTACCTCAAGCTGCCGGTCAACACGATGACCGAGCCGCGGCCCACCCCCGGTGGCCTGGCCACGCAGTACTCCTCGGTCGGCCACTACGACCTCGATGACGACCAGGTCATGGTGATCACCGTGCCGGCGGCCGCGCGAGCGGACGCCCCGTACCAGGGCTTCCAGCTCGGCAGCATGTGGTACGTCTCGCTGGACTACATCAACCACCAGACCAGCCTCACCGCCGACCAGGCGCGCGTGGACCCCGACGGCAGGATCCGCCTCGTCGTCGGCGAGCGCGATCCCGGGCTGGCCAACTGGATCGAGCGCACCGGGCATCGCCGCGGCTACCTGCAGTTCCGCTGGCAGCGGCTCGCGCGCGAGCTCAAGCCGGATGACGGTCCCACGGTGGAAGTGATGGCGTTCGACGAACTGCCGCGCCTCGCCTACTACGAGCGGCAGCGGGTGAGCCCGCAGGAGTGGGCCGCCCGGATCGCCGCGCGCCAGACCGCCGTCGCCCGAAGGATGCTGGGCTGATGCTGCTGGAGAACGCGGTCGTCGTCATCTCCGGAGTCGGGCCGGGCCTGGGCCGGGGCCTGGCATTGCAGTGCGCCCGGGCCGGCGCCGACGTCGTGCTGGCCGCGCGCAACGCCTCGCGCCTGACCGAGGTGGCCAAGGAGGTCGCCCAGCTCGGCCGCCGCGCGGTGCCGGTGAAGACCGATATCACCGACGACGCGGCCTGCCGGCGGCTGGCCGACACGGCGCTGGAGTCCTTCGGCCGGGTCGACGGACTGGTCCACAACGCCTTCGCGATCCCGCCGCTGACCGACCTGGCCAAGGTCGACCTCGAGGCCGTGCGCGCCTCCTTCGAGACCAACGTGCTCGCGGCGCTGCACCTCACCCGGCTCTTCACTCCGGCACTCGTCGAGCACGGCGGCTCGGTCGTCATGATCAATTCGGCCGTGCTGCGGCACTCGCGGCGTACCTTCGGCGCGTACAAGATGTCCAAGGCCGCGCTGCTCGCCCTCGCGCAGAGCCTGTCGACCGAGCTCGGCCCGCAGGGCGTACGGGTGAACACCGTCGCGCCCGGATACATCTGGGCGGACAACCTGAAGTGGTACTTCGATCACCTCGCGAAGAAACGCGGCGTCTCCGCGCAGGAGGTGTACGACGAGAACGCCGTCACTCTCGATCTGCGCAAGCTCCCCGAGCCGGACGAGGTCGCCGACGCCGTGGTGTTCATGCTCTCCCCCCTCGCGCGGGCGGTCACCGGGCAGTGCCTCGACGTCAACGGCGGCGAGTGGCATCACTGAGCAGCGCGCCGCATCGACCCCCGGAGGACCCCACCGATGGCCACTGGACGCGACAACGTCGGCACGGTCGAGGATCTGCACGCCTCCGCCAGCAAGATCACCGGCCTGACGGACTTCGGCGACGACCCGTACCTCGACGGCCTCGCGGTGCTCCTGGAGTCCTACACCGGGGAGGCCGCGCTCACCCCCCTGGGCAACAAGGCGACGCGCGCACTCCTGCGCGGCGCCCTGGCCGCGCGGCTGCTGTCGGAGGCGGCGTGGAAGCGGCATCCCTCGCACGCCGGCGTACGCATCGAACGACCGATCTTCGTCACCGGCCTGCCCCGTACGGGAACGACCGCGCTGCACCGCCTGCTGACGGCCGACCCCGCCCACCAGGGGCTGGAGGTCTGGCTGGCCGAGGCGCCACAGCCCCGCCCGCCCCGGTCGAGCTGGGCGGAGAACCCGGTGTTCCAGGCTATCCAGTCCGGCTACGAACGCCACCACGTCGAGCACCCCGAGTTCATGGGCGTGCACTACATGTCGGCCGACATGGTCGAGGAGTGCTGGCAACTGTTGCGCCAGTCGATGCGGTCGATCTCCTTCGAGTGCCTCGCGCACCTGCCGGCGTACTCCGCCTGGCTGGACACGCAGGACTGGACGCCGGCGTACCGGCGATACCGGCGGAACCTGCAGCTGATCGGCCTCCCCGACGCCTCCCGGCGCTGGGTGCTGAAGAACCCGAGCCACCTGTTCGCCCTGGACGCGCTGATGGAGGTCTACCCCGACGCGCTGGTCATCCAGACCCACCGCTCGCCGCGGACCGCGATGGCCTCGATGTGCAGCCTCGCCTCCCACGCGACCGCGGGCTGGTCGGAGGTGTTCACCGGCGCGGTGATCGGACGGGACCAGCTGGAGGTGTGGAGCCGCGGCCTGGCACGGTTCCGTGCCGAACGCGCCAAGCACGACCCTGGGCAGTTCTTCGACGTCGCGTACGACGACTTCGTACGCGACCCTCTCGGCACGGTCGAGGCCGCCTACGCCTATTTCGGTCTGCCGCTCACCGGCGCGGCCCGTACGGCCATGGCCCACCTGCACGCCGAGAGCCACTCGGGCGCCGGCCGACCGGCGCATCGCTACACGCTGTCCGACTTCGGCCTGACCGCCGAGGAGATCGACGAGCACTTCACCGATCCCGCGGGCGCCTGACGAGCACGGTTCGGGTTTCCGCCGGCACGGACGCGATCCTGGGCCCTGGCTGGGGGAACAGGGCTAAGTCTCGCATTTGCCGCGACGGGTGTCTTTGCCCCGCTAAAGTGCTTGCCGGTACGCGGGGGGCCCAATACGCCGGAGGACACGTGCGCCTGTCCGTGGTCATCACCAGTGTTGCCATGCTCGCGATCGCCGCCTCGGGGTGCGGATCGTCGAAGGCCGACGACGTGAAAGCCGCGGACGCGCCACGGGCGACCCCGACACCGCGGAAGGTCATCGTGGTGGTCGATCACAAGAAGCGTACCGAGACCATGACGACGGCCGGCACCGTACGCGACGTCCTCACTCAGGTGGGTCTCCAGCTCGGCCCGCACGACCTGGTGACCCCGCCCGCCGAGGCCGCCCCCACCTCGACCATCAAGATCCTGCGGCTGCTGTCCGACCCGGTGACCAAGGTCGTCAAGATTCCGCCACCGATCGTGCGGACGAAAAGCAAGACGGTCCCCGCCTGGAGCCAGAAGGTGACGCGGAATGGCCGCGCCGGCCTCAAAGAGGTGCAGATCGCCTACGTCCAGCGGCACGGCAAGAAGGTCAAGACCGTCATCGCACAGAAGATCAAACGCAAGCCGGTTTCGCGGATCCTCGCGATCGGACCGCAGCCGACGGGCGCCGGCGCCGCCGCGCGACTCAACTGGAGCGCGCTGGCGAAGTGCGAGTCGGGCGGCAATCCCCGCGCGGTCAACCCCGCCGGCTACTACGGGCTGTACCAGTTCAACCGGCAGTCGTGGGCGACGGTCGGCGGCTCGGGCCTTCCGAGCCAGGCCTCCGCGGCCGAGCAGACGTACCGCGCCCAGCTCCTGTACAACAGGGTCGGCGGCAACTGGCAGGGCCAGTGGCCGAACTGCGGCCGCTACCTCTAGGGGCCTGGACCGACCGGCAATAGTGAGCCGGCAGCCTTTGCCGGTCATCCAGCGGAGCTTGCCGAACCCGTTCATCCACGAGTTCGTCCGCTCGACCGCCCAACGTTCGCCGATGAGAGAAGCACGATGCCTGATCCCCTGGCACAGTTCCGCTGGCTGGAAGGCTACGGCCTACTGGGAGAAATCTTCAGCGTGTCCTTCTTCCACAGACTCGATCCGGCTGAGGTATTGCGCCGCTTCGGCGCCGCGTCTCCGGGACGGCAGATGCCCTTTGAGGACCTCCGTGGCCAGGTCGGGGGTACGTTGTGGAGACCGGCGGCGGGCAGGGCGGCGGATACGTCGGTGTCGTGCGGGTCGGCGAGTGGAGTGTGGCCATCGAAGTGTGGGGATGGCAGGCCACGCTGCTCGAGGTGGTGAACGGCCTGTCCCGCGCCACCAAGGTCGTGGCCATCACGCGTCACGACTACGCCGAGGACTTTTTCGTCTCCGCGATTGACGGCACCATCGCCACGAGCTTCACGCCGTCATGGCCCAGCCGTCGACACGGCAGTGATCCGGACCGGCTCAACACCCTGATGCGCCAGGTCGGCCTGGAGCCGCAGCAGGAGGGCATGGCGGTCGAGAACCACATCGCCGCGCCATTCGCACTGGCAGCCAAGATCACTGGCGTAGCTTTCACGTCGAGCATCTTGAACGAACTGCTACTTGTTGGCGACATACGGAACTAAAAAGGCTCAGAGCCACCGCGCCACGCGCTCTCCCAGCTCTCGGCGTTGCCGCGCTCGTCCGTCACGATGAACAGCCCCCGCGGCCAGTCGCCGTCATCGTCCACCGGCGGAAGCGATGCCAGTAGCTCGATCTGGGCACGGATCTCCGGGAGAACCATCTGGCCCTTGACCGGGAGGAGCCGAACGGCGCCAACGTGATCTGCGGCACTCCCAGCGCCGGCGACGTCACAACCGGCGGCACCGATCCGTCATATCAGTGACATACCGGAGAGATTGGGGGCACCGATGGTTCTCAGGTCACTGTACGTACGGGGAGACGGCCGGACCCGCGCCGCAGGGCACTGGTGGTTCATGTTCGGGGAGATAGCCGCCTACGCGTTCGTCGTGCTGGTGCTGACCGGCGGTTTCCTCATGGTGTTCTACGACCCCTCCATGGACAGGACCGTCTACCACGGCACGTACCCACCGCTGCGCGGCGTCGGCATGAGCCAGGCGTACGCGTCCACTCTGCACCTCAGCTTCGACGTCCGTGGTGGCCTGCTGGTCCGGCAGGTCCACCACTGGGCCGCGCTCATCTTCATCGCCGCGGTCGTGCTGCAGTTGCTGCGGCTGTTCTTCACCGGCGCCTTCCGCCGTCCGCGCGGGACCAACTGGCTGATCTGGGTCACGCTGCTGGTGCTGGGCATGGCCGCCGGCGTCACCGGCACCGTACTGCCCGACGACCAGCTCTCCGGCGGCAGCCTCGGCCTCATACAGGGGATCGTCCTGTCGATTCCGCTGGTCGGCACCTACCTGTCGCTCTGGCTGTTCGGTGGCGACTTCCCCGGCGACAAGATCATTACCAACCTGTACGCGGCGCATCTCATCGTCGGCGTACTCATGCTCGGGCTACTGGTCCTGCGTTTCCGGCTCGTGCGGCGGCACGGACACACACGTTTCCCGGGCCGGCACGCGGCCGACACCGACCGCCGCACCCGCCTGGCCTCGGCCGGGGCGTTGTTCTCCGCGACCTGCGGGATCCTCGCGCTCCTCGGGTGGGCGGCACAGGTCAACCCGGTCTGGCTGTACGGGCCCTACGAGGCCGGCTCGATCACCTCGGGCGCCGTACCCGGCTGGTACATGGGCTTCCTCGACGGCGCGCTGCGGATCATGCCGAACTGGGAGCCCACCGTGTTCGGGCATCCCCTCAGCCTCGCCGTGCTCGTGCCCGCGCTCGTCATTCCCGGCGGCTTCTTCACCTTCCTGGCCGCCTATCCGATGATCGAGCGCCGGGTCACCGGCGACCGGGGCCTGCACGACCTGCTGGACCGCCCCCGCGACCGAGCCGGCCGGACGGCGGTCGGTGTAGGCGGGATCACCTTCTACGGTCTCCTGTGGGCAGCGGCCGCCAACGACCAGATCGCCACGCACTTCGACCTGTCGCTGACCGCCCTCACCGTCTTCTTCCGCTTCGCCGTCGTCGCCGGACCGCTCCTGGCCTTCGCCGTCACCCGGCGGCTCTGCCTCGGGCTGCAACAACGGGACCGGGAGGAGAGGGAACACGGCATCGAGACCGGACTGATCCGGCAACTCCCGAACGGCGGCTTCGCCGAGGTCACCCGCCCCGCCGACGAACACCCGACGGTCAGCCCGGGCAGTCCGTCAACAGGGACCGACCTGCGACATACCGTCACGTGAACCTTTAAGTCGACCCACCGACCGCTCGCGCCCGGTGAGGCTCCGTGCTTAGCGGGCAGCCAACGCTTCCCGCCGTGCGATCTCCTCCACCGGCACCTGCCGTACGTCTCGCATCAGGAGCACGGCCAGGTTGGCGGCGGCGACCAGCACCGCCCCGATGAGTAGGGGCGCCATGGTGCCGGTCAGTGCGGCGACGGGGGCGGCGACAGCCAGCCCCAGTGGCCGGGCGGCGAAGGAGATGAGTCCGTCGAACGACCCCACCCGGCCAAGCGCCTCAGCGGGGATGCGCTGCTGCATGGTCGTCTCCCACAGCGGGCTCAACACGCCAAGGCCGAACATCGCCACGAAGTAGGCGACCGTGACGACGGCCACCGGCATCCGTACCCCGAACGCCGCCAGCGGCAGCGCATAGGCGGCGGCCCCGATCGCGACCGCGACCAGGGGGCGGCGGATGGGCAGCCGCGCAGCGGCATAGACGCCGGCCACCATGCCCATGGTGCCGAGCTGAGTGATGATCACCCAGGAAGTCGCGCCGCCCAGGTGGTCGACCGCGATGAGCGGACCGAGTGTCAGCAGGAAACCGGCCGCGAGATGCCATACGCCGTGGCCCAGCACGTTGGCCAGGAACCAGGGGTGGCGGCGGGTCTCCGTCCATCCTCCGCGCAGTTCGCCGAGGAATGCTCCGCGGCGGTCCCGGCCGGCGACTCGCTCCGGACGCAGGCCGCCGAGTGTGACCGCGGAAGCAGCGAACAGCCCGCCGGTCAGGAGCGAGGACCACCCGGCCCCCACCGCC
>DASQPY010000387.1:0-2064 GCA_035643735.1 Actinoallomurus sp.
TCCTGCAGCAGCGCGACCGCCGACATGACCTGCCCGGGCGTGCAGTAGCCGCACTGAGAGCCGTCATGCCGGATGAACGCCTCCTGCACCGGATGTGGGCGTCCCTCGCCGGCCACGCCTTCGATGGTGGTCACCTCCCGGCCCTCGCATTGCGCGGCCAGGATCAGGCACGAGAGCACACGCTTGCCGTCGAGCAGCACTGTGCAGGCGCCGCACGCACCCTGGTCGCAGCCCTTCTTCGTGCCGGTCAGGTCGAGCTCGTCGCGCAGTGCGTCGAAGAGCGTGACGCGACCGTCCAACCGCAACCGCCTGGTGCTCCCGTTCACCCGCAGCAGCACATCCACGGTCTGGACGGTGGTCATGGCGTTCTCCTCGCGCTGGCGCCGAAGCCGGCGAAGACCACGCGGACAGCAGCGGTCAACCGGACTATGAACTCTTCCCGAGACTCCGCTCGGGCGTTCGACAGGTACTTCGCGCCTTGAGCCGCGGTATGCAGCGCCATGGCGATCTCCTCCGGTGTCACGGCCAGTCGGCCGCGGTCCTTCTCCGACATCGCAGCGGCGATCGCCGCGGCAAGCCGGTCGTCGAACGCGCCGACCGCCGGGTCGACGATGTCCCCGAGACGCATCGCCGGGTTCTGGAGCATGTTCCCGATATCGGACGCCAACATCGACCCGACGTAGCGCCCGAGCCAAGCGTCCAGCGCGGCCACGACCCGCCGCTCCAGCCCGACGCGCGCCTCAGTCAAGCAGCGAGAAGCGTCGTGGAGCGCGCTGTCGAGCTCCGCACGGACCGCGGCCCGGAACAGCGCCTCTTTGTTGGCGAAGTGCAAGTAGAGACCTTGCCGGGAGATGTCCGCAGACCGTGCGATCTCATCCATGGAGGCCTTGCGGAACCCGTAGCGCCCGAAGACCCCCAGAGCGACGGCGAGAACTCGCTCACGCCGCGTGCCGTCCGCGGTAGACGCTCCTGACGTCATGGCGTAACTTTACAGTATTCGTAAAGTCTGTCAAGCGACGCTACCGTGGTCTATTGCATAGGGGGTCTGTTGCGTTCAGCGTGACCTGGCCGGCAACCACCACGCGGCCGAGGACGACGACCTGTGGCAGATCCGCGGCCGCGAGGCGCTCAACGGGTGGGTCAGCCGGCATCCACGCCCTCTTGCATCGACGCGGATGCCGGGCCCGCCCGCTCACCGTCGTGATGCCCGGGCCGCGCGCCGGAGGCTGACGGCGGTCGCGCCGACGGCCGCCGCGGGGAGCAGCCACCAGACCGCGACGCCGGCCTGGTGCAGCGCCCAGGTCACCAGCAGCGCCACGGCGACGGTCGCACCCACGGTCCAGTCGTCACCGACGATGAAATCGACCCAGAACCCGATGAAGGCGCGGATCCACCGCACGACGATCATCGAAGCTCCTCCGCCGTCCCCGTCTCGCGCCGCCCGGTCAGAACCGGGATCAGCTGCTGCCAGCCGCGGACCAGGCGGAGGAGCGCGACACCGGTGAACGCGTAGACAGCGATCAGCCACAGCAGGGACAGCTCGTCCCCCGGCCAGCCGACACCGAGACCCTGAACCGCCCAGAACGAACCGAACGCCGACAACATCGCCCCGACGACCAGCTGCAACGCCCGCCGCGGGATCCGCGCGACCAGCCGGAACGTCGCGGCCCCGAGACCAGCCAGCACGATCACCGCCGCGACCGCCCCGACCACCGCCGAACCCAGCGCCCCGGCCGCGCCACCGAAGGCCACCACGATCACCGCGACCTCCAGCCCCTCCAGCGAGACACCCTTGAACGACAGCACGAACCCGGTCCAGTCGAACCGGTCGACCGGCACATCCCGGTCGTCCACCTGTTCCTCCCCCTGCCCCACTGCCCAGCCCGCGGCCGCGATGCGCAGCACCCCCTTGCGCAGCCACTGCAGCCCGAACACCAGCAGCAACGCCCCGACAACCAGCCGGATCGGCGCCAGCGGCACGTACCGCAGCGCGGTGCCGAACACCAGCACCAGCACCGCCAGCACCCCCAGACCACCCGCCGCGCCCACCAGCGCCGCCCGCCA
>DASQPY010000388.1:0-4441 GCA_035643735.1 Actinoallomurus sp.
CGGAACCCGACACCCAGATCGGACAGGGGGTCACGGCCGCCGACGGCACCTACAGTGTTCCTGCCACGGTGCCGGGCTCCCACCGCTCTTATCCATGCGCGCCATCCGAGGCCGTACGGGTAACCTCGTCCATGTGATCGACCTGCGAACCCTGCGTAACGACCCGGACCGGTTGCGTGTCAGCCAGCGCACCCGAGGTGAGGACGACTCCGTCGTCGAGCGGCTGCTCGAGCTCGACGAGCGCCGGCGGTCCGCGCTGAGTTCGTTCGAGTCGCTCAGAGCCGAGCAGAAGAACGTCGGCAGGTCGGTGTCCAAGGCGCAGGGCGAGGAACGGCAGAAGATCCTCGACCAGGCCAAGGACCTGGCGCAGCAAGTCAAGGAGGCCGACGCCGAGTCGCAGCGGCTCGAACAGGAGCTGAACGACCTCCTCAAGACCGTCCCGAACATCGTCGAGGAGGGCGCGCCGGCCGGCGGCGAGGACGACTACGTCGTGCTCGAGACCGTCGGCACCCCGCGGACCTTCGACTTCGAGCCGAAGGACCACCTGGAGCTCGGCGAGGCCCTCGGCGCCATCGACATGGAGCGTGGCGCGAAGGTCTCCGGCGCCCGGTTCTTCTACCTGACCGGCATCGGCGCCCAGCTCCAGCTCGCCCTGCTCAACCTGGCGATGGAGCAGGCCATCGAGAATGGCTTCACCGCCATGGTCCCGCCCGTGCTGGTCAAGCCCGAGGCGATGGAGGGCACCGGGTTCCTCGGCGCGCACGCCGCCGAGGTCTACCAGCTGCCCCAGGAGGACCTCTACCTCGTCGGCACCTCCGAGGTGCCGCTGGCCGGCTACCACATGAACGAGATCATCACCGATCTCCCACGACGCTACGTCGCCTGGTCCTCCTGCTTCCGCCGGGAGGCCGGCTCGTACGGTAAGGACACACGCGGCATCATCCGGGTGCACCAGTTCGACAAGGTCGAGATGTTCTCCTACTGCGACCCCGAGGACTCCCACGCGGAGCACCTCCGGCTTCTCGCCTGGGAGAAGGAGATGCTCGCCAAGGTGGAGCTGCCGTACCGCGTGATCGACACCGCGGGCGGCGACCTCGGTACGAGCGCGGCCCGCAAGTTCGACTGCGAGGCATGGGTGCCCACCCAGGAGCGCTACCGCGAGCTGACCTCGACCTCCAACTGCACCGACTTCCAGGCGCGCCGTCTGTCCGTGCGCTTCCGTGACGACGGCGGGCGTACGCGCCCGGTCGCGACGCTCAACGGCACGCTGGCCACGACCCGATGGATCGTCGCGATCCTGGAGAACCACCAGCAGGCGGACGGTTCGGTACGCGTCCCGAAGGCCCTGCAGAGGTTCCTCGGCCGCGAGGTGCTCGAGCCCGTCGCCAAATGACGCCTCCGCGCCTGGTCGCCACGGACCTGGACGGCACGACCGTCCGCAGTGACTACACCGTGTCCGAGCGCACGGTGAAGGCATTCGCCCGGGTGGAGCGGGCCGGCGCCATGCTCGTCATGGTGACCGGCCGTCCGCCGCGCTGGATCCACCCGGTCGCGAACGCCGTCGGCCACCGGGGCGTGGCGATCTGCGCGAACGGTGCCCTCGTCTACGACCTGCACACCGAGCAGGTGGTGGGCTCACACCTGATGACCGCCGAGGCGCTGCGCCAGGCGATCGAGGCGCTCACGGCGGCGCTGCCCGGCGTCGGCTTCGCGGTCGAGTACGAAGAGGGCATCCAGTACGCGCACGGCTACGAGCTGTCCGGCTGGGACAACGCGGAGAAGGACGGCTCGATCGAGCTCGACAAGCTCATGTCGCGACCGGCCGCCAAGCTGCTCGCCCGGCATCCCGAGCTCGACGCCGACGCGCTCCTCGCCGAGGCCACGGGCCTGGTCGGGGACGTCGTGCTTCCCACGCACTCCAACGGCAGACGGCTGATCGAGATGAGCGCACTCGGGGTGACCAAGGCCAGCACCCTCGCCGAGCTGTGCGAACAGCACGGCATCGGCGCCGCCGACGTCGTGGCCTTCGGTGACATGCCCAACGACCTGCCCATGCTCATGTGGGCCGGCCGGTCGTACGCGGTGGCCAACGCCCACCCTCTGGTGCTGGAGGCCGTCGACACGAAGGTGGCGGGCAACGACGATGACGGCGTTGCCCGCACCATCGAGGAGCTGTTTCCCGAGCTATAGGTAGGGACCGGAGGTGCGGCCGGGGGCGCTGTCCTCCTGGGGGATCGCGCCGGGCGGCAGCGCGCGCCGCATCTGCTCCAACTGCGCACGGGCCGCCATCTGCTGGGCGAACAACGTGGTCTGGATGCCGTGGAACAGGCCCTCGAGCCAGCCGACGAGCTGCGCGTGCGCGACGCGGAGCTCGGCCTCACTGGGCGTGGTCTGGGTGTCGGTGAACGGCAGCGAGATGCGCTCCAGCTCCTCGATCAACTCGGGCGCGAGGCCGTCCTCGAGCTCCTTGATCGAACGCTGGTGAATCTGCGCGAGGCGTGCGCGGCTGGCCTCGTCGAGGGGGGCCTGGCGTACCTCCTCGAGCAACTGCCGGATCATGCTTCCGATGCGCATGACCTTGGCCGGCTGCTCGACCATCTCGGCGACCGAGCGCTCTTCGGACTCACCCTCCTCACCGGAGGCGGAGGCCATGCCGTTCTGTCCGACGACGACGATATGCGGATCCTGGTTGCTGCCGCTCATTGGATTGTCCATGACGCCTCAGTCTCGCACTGTAAGGAGGACTTTGCCGACGTGTGTGCTCTCTTCCAGGATGCGGTGCCCGGCGGCCGCGTCCCACATCGGGACCGTGCGGTCGATGACCGGCCGTACCGCGCCGGACTCCACCAGCGGCCACACGTGCTCGCGGACGGACGCGACGATCTCCGCCTTTTCCTCGCGCGGCCGGGCGCGCAGCCCCGTCGACTGCACCGAGGCGCGCCGCCGCATCAGCTTGCCGAGGTTGAACTCGGCGACGGCGCCACTCTGAAAACCGATGATCATGAGCCGCCCGCCCGTACCCAGCGTCTCCACGTTACGCGTTAGATACTCGGCGCCAATGTTGTCCAGGATGACGTCGACCGGTGCGGCCTCTTTGACGAAATCCTCGGTCCGATAGTTGATGGCGATGTCCGCGCCGAGCTCGCGGCAGCGTTGGAGCTTTTCCTCACTGCCCGCGGTGCACAGCACCCGCGCCCCGCGCGCCTTGGCGAGCTGAATCGCGATGGTGCCGATTCCGCTCGCACCGCCATGGACCAGGAATGACTCGCCTGCTTGCAGGCCGGCGAGCATGAAGACGTTGGACCAAACGGTGCAGACGACCTCGGGCAGGCCCGCCGCCTCCACCAGGCTCACGCCTTTGGGAATGGGCAGCAGCTGCCCGGCCGGCGCCGCCACGCGCTCGGCGTAACCGCCTCCGGCCAGCAGCGCGCAGACCTCGTCGCCCACGCGCCATCCGGTCACGCCCTCGCCGAGCGCCGCGATCCGCCCGGAGGCCTCGAGGCCCGGGTATTCGGGGGCACCGGGTGGAGGTGGATAGGAGCCCTGTCGTTGGGAGATGTCGGCCCGGTTGATACCTGCCGCCACGATGTCGAGCAGCACCTCACCTGGGCCGGCGATGGGGTCGGGGACCTCGGTCCATCGCAATACGTCCGGCTCGCCCGGATTCTCGATGACGATCGCATGCATGGGCTTCACGTTAGCCGGGCATGGTGACGCGACACGGTATTGGCCGGTACCTACAGTGGCTTAGGCTGCGGATGAGCGTCTTTTTGCGGGTTCATCCACTGGGCGTCCACGAGGGGGACCAAGTGGCAAGAAATGATCAGGATAAACCGGGTCGTTCTCTCGAAGAACAGCTCGCGTCCCTTGATGCTATGAGCGGCAACGAGTCCGCCGAGCGGAGCGAAGAGGACTCGGCCAAGGATGCCGAGGAGTCCGAGGCTCCGGCCGACGCGTGGACCAATACGCCGCCCGCACCGGCCTTCCCTCAGTATCCCGGCCCGCCCGCGCAGGACCCTCCGGCGGAAGGCCAGCAGCCCTACGGCTACGGCTTCCCGGGATATCCCCCGCAGGACTTCGGCGGAGTGCACCAGCCGCCGCAGTTCCCCGGCGTCCCCGGACAGGAGTACGGCGGCGGCTACCCGCCGTACCCACCGCCGGAGCAGGCAGGCCCCCCGCCGTACGAGTCGGTCCCACCTCCGTACGAAGCCATGCCGCCGAACGGCACCGGATCCGCCGAGGCCGAGTCACCGCCGCCGGCCGCGGAGCCGGAGGAGTACGACGAGGCCGAGCGCACCCAGTACGTCGAGCAGCGTCCGCCGGCCGAGACGACCCAGCTGGACGGCGGCTACGAGGGATACAACGAGGGCGGCCACCAGGGCTACGCGCAGCCGTACCCGGCCCAGCAGTTCGGCCCGCCGCCCGGTGCCGAGCAGGCCCC
>DASQPY010000389.1:0-5438 GCA_035643735.1 Actinoallomurus sp.
TACGCTCGAGGAACGCCTGCGCTATCTGCGAGAGATGGAGGAGCGGCGCGCGGCGATCCTGGAGTCGGTCGAGTCCCAGGGCAAGCTCGACGACGCCCTGCGGGCCCAGATCATGGCGGCCGACACCAAGGCCCGGCTGGAGGACATCTATCTGCCCTTCAAGCCCAAACGGCGTACCAAGGCGCAGATCGCCCGCGAGGCGGGGCTCGAGCCGCTCGCCGACCAGCTCCTTGGCGACCCGTCGCTGGACCCGCAGCAGGCGGCCGCGCCGTTCGTCAAGGAGGACCTCGACGCCGCCGCGGCGCTGGAAGGCGCCCGCGCGATCCTGGTCGAGAGGTTCGCCGAGGATCCCGACCTCATCGGCGACCTGCGTGAACGCCTCTGGTCCAAGGGGCGCATGATCGCGCGCGTACGCGACGGCAAGGAGGAGGCCGGCGCGAAGTTCTCCGACTACTTCGACTTCGCCGAGCCCCTGACGCGGCTGCCCTCGCACCGCATCCTCGCCCTGTACCGCGGTGAGAAAGAGGAGATCCTCGAGCTCACCCTCACGCCGGAGGAGGATGACGGCGAGGTGACCGCGTACGAGCGGGCGATCGCGCATCGCTTCGAGATACCACTGAGCAGCCGGTGGCTGGCCGACACCGTGCGCTGGGCCTGGCGTACGCGCATCCTGGTCCGGCTGGACCTGGACCTGCGGCTGCGCCTGCGCCAGGAGGCCGAGGACGAGGCCGTACGCGTGTTCGCCGCCAACCTGCGCGACCTGCTGCTCGCCGCTCCGGCCGGCACCCGTACGACCATGGGCCTGGACCCGGGGTTCCGCACCGGCGTGAAGGTGGCCGTCGTGGACGCGACCGGCAAGGTCGTTGCCACCGAGACGATCTACCCGCACAAGCCGCAGGGACGCTGGGACGAGGCGCTCGCCACACTCGGCCGGCTCGCCAAGCACCACAACGTGGACCTGATCGCGATCGGCAACGGCACGGCCTCGCGCGAGACCGACCAGCTGGCGGCCGACCTGATCAAGCTGGTCCCCGAGGTCACCAAGATCATGGTGTCGGAGGCCGGGGCCTCGGTCTACTCCGCCTCGGCGTACGCCTCGCAGGAGCTGCCGGGGATGGACGTCTCACTGCGCGGCGCCGTCTCGATCGCGCGCCGCCTCCAGGACCCGCTCGCGGAGCTGGTCAAGATCGACCCCAAGTCGATCGGCGTCGGGCAGTACCAGCACGACATCTCCGAGACCAAGCTCTCCCGCTCGCTCGACGCGGTGGTCGAGGACTGCGTGAACGCGGTCGGCGTCGACGTCAACACGGCCTCGGCTCCCCTGCTCACCCGCGTCTCCGGCATCGGCTCGGGCCTGGCCGAGAACATCGTCCTGCACCGCGACGCCAACGGCCCGTTCCGGTCCCGTACGGCGCTGAAGGAGGTGCCGCGGCTGGGCCCGAAGGCGTACGAGCAGGCTGCGGGCTTCCTGCGCATCCGGGACGGCGACGACCCGCTCGACGTCTCCAGCGTGCACCCGGAGGCGTACCCCGTGGTCCACAAGATCTTCGAGTCGACCGGCCTGAAGGCGGCCGGAGGCGACATCTCGACGCTGATCGGGAACACCTCGGCGCTGCGGTCCGTCAAGCCGCAGGACTTCGTGGACGGCACGTTCGGGCTGCCCACCATCACCGACATCCTCGCGGAGCTGGACAAGCCGGGTCGTGACCCGCGTCCCGCGTTCAAGACCGCGACGTTCAAGGAGGGTGTGGAGAAGCTCGGCGACCTCGAGCCCGGCATGATCCTCGAAGGTGTGGTCACGAACGTCGCGGCGTTCGGCGCCTTCGTGGACATCGGGGTTCACCAGGACGGCCTCGTGCACGTCTCGGCGATGTCCAGGACCTTCGTCAAGGATCCGCGTGACATCGTGAAGCCGGGCGACATCGTCCGGGTGAAGGTCCTCGAGGTCGACATTCCTCGGGCGCGCATCTCGCTCACGCTGCGGCTCGAGGACGAGGCGGACCGGCGCAAGGCGGCCGACGGACGCCGCGACGGCGGCGGACGCCAGGGCGGCGGAGGCAACCAGAGCGGTGGCGGCAAGCAGGGCGGCGGACGCCGCGACGGCGGCAAACGCCCGCCGCGACCACGCCAGGACCGAGCCGAGCCCGCCGGAGGCGCCCTCGCGGACGCGCTACGACGCGCCGGCCTCGACAAGGGCCTCCCCGGCTCCTGACGCCCGGCCAGGGACGACCACGGCGCCCGGCACGAGCCGGGCGCCGGACGGTGGCGGGTGCTCACCGTGGACGCTCCTCCTGTCCGGTTGCGGACGCACGGCCGGCGCCGCGCATGCTCGGACGTACCGGGCCATCGCGGGCGGCTTCCGGCGGGTGGCTGAATGTGGCCGTAAGAGCAGACACGAGGGTCGTTTCCGGACTAGCGTCCCGGGGTGCGCGCTTCCCTCACAGCTCTGATCGCGACCGGTCTCGTGGCCACGACTCCTGCCACGACCTCCGCCGCAGCCCTCGACCCTTCGCCCTCGCCCCGTACCCAGTTCAAGGCTCGGCTCGCCGATCTGCCGACGCGCTACTTCATCGCCCATCGTGGCGCGGGTGCGTACGTCGCCCCGGAAGACACCGAGCAGGCGCTCGACCGCGGCAACTCCGACCCCGACGCGGATCTGCTGGAGTTCGACGTCCGCGTGCTCACCGACGGAGTCGGCGGCGTCTGGCACGACCCGACCGTGGACCGGGTCAGCACCTCGACCGGGTCGGTGGACGACCTGAGCAGCACGGCGTTCTCCAAGCTGGTGATCGACTCCAGCTCATGGTTCGGGGGCGGCGTTTCCAACGCGCACCCGATCCTGCTCGACCAGGTGCTCAGCGAGTTCGGCGGAAAGCGGCTGCTGCTCGCCCACCCCAAGGACACCGCCGCCATGAAACTGGTGATCGACGAGGTCACCAGGCGCGGCCTGACCGACGCGGTGCAGGTCCAGACCCTCTCGCGCAGCGACCTGAAGCTCGGGATCGACGCCGGGCTGAACGGCCAGCTTCTCATCCAGGACGCCGCCCAGGCCCAGGTCGACACCCCGGCCGCGGTCAAGGCCGACGGGATCAAGCGGGTCTCCATCCAGGACAAGCTCTCGGACAGCGTGATCCGTGGATACGTGAACGCAGGCCTGCTCGTGTCCGTCTGGAACGTCGACCGGCAGTACCGCCGCGACCAGCTGTACGCCCTCGGCGTACGCGGCATCGACAGTAACGACCCGACCTACGTGAGCGGGGACACCGCGCGCTACCGGCGCAGCCGTGACCCGTTCTCCACCCAGACCTGGTGGTACGGACACATCAGCCAGACGCAGTCGGCGGACGCGCTGACCGCCTCCAAGCGCGGCCGGTTCATCGCGCCCAACTGGTGGCACGTCAACCTGGGCGAGTATCCGCTGTTCGTGCTGCAGGGCTGGGCCTCTCCCCTGCCGAGCCCGAAGTCGTACACGCTGAAATTGCAGATCCGCTACGACTCGCTCGGCAAGGACCGGACGCGCTGGGGCGGGGTGTACTTCTCGGCGAAGAACGACGCGGCCTACAGCGACGCGGACTCCGCGCTCAACGGCGGCTACTCGGCCATTCTGCGCACCAACGGCACGCTCGGCCTGTACCGCAAGGACGCGGGCAAGACCGTGACACTCAAGACGCTCGCCACCGCCGCCCTCAAGAAGGATCAGGTGGCCAGTCTGCACATCACGGTCAGCGGCTCCAGCGTCACGGTCACCCGGGTCGACGGGCCCGACAAGAAGATCACGGTCAAGGACACGAAGTACCGCGGCGGCTATGTGTTCCTGGGCCGCCACGCGTCCGCCGGCCACGAGGGACCCGGCGTGTCGTTCGCCAACGTCACGGTCGGCTGAACGTCACGAGACAGGCCCGGTGCTCATCTGGGCCGGCCGGGCTCCCTCGCCCGACCGGCCTTCTGCCGGGCGACGTCGGGCGCGGCCGGCACCGCCGCCGCCGGGCGGCCGGCGTGCAGGCTCGTGAGGGTGACCGTCACCAGTGTCGCGACGATGACGGCGAGGGAGATCGGGGTGGGGATCTCCGGGAGCCAGGACCACGAGCCGTGAGCCCAGTGCAGGATCAGTTTCACGCCGATGAAGGCGAGGATGACGGCGAGCCCGTAGCCGAGGTGGACGAGCTTGCTGAGCGTGCTCTGCAGTACGAAGTACAGCGCCCGTAGGCCGAACAGCGAGAAGGCGTTCGCGGTGAAGACGAGGTACGGGTCCTGCGTGACGCCGTAGACGGCGGGGATCGAGTCGACCGCGAAGACCAGGTCGGTGCCGAAGACCGCGACCACGACGAGCGCCAGAGGGGTCAGCGCCCGCCGGTTCCCCAGCCGGGCGGTGAGGTTCGGGCCCTGGTAGTCGTCGGTCACCGGCATGAGGCGGCGTACGAGGCGCACCGACCGCAGCGAGGACACGTCGACCTCGTGGTCCGCGCCGGTCACGGTGTCCCGCAGGATCTTGATGGCGGTGAAGAGCAGGATCGCGCCGAAGATCAGGAACGTCCAGGAGACCGCCTGGACCGCCGCGGCACCGATCGCGATGAACACGCCGCGTAGGACGAGCGCGCCGGCGATGCCGTACAGCAGCACCCGCTGGGTGAGCACGGCCGGTACCGCGAAGGCGGCGATCAGCAGCATGAACACGAAGAGGTTGTCGACCGACAATGATTTTTCAACCAGATAACCGGTGAAATAGTCGACCGCGGTCTGCGACCCGAACCGCTGCCAGGCGAAGATCCCGAAGATGATCGGCAGTGCCAGGTAGAAGGCGGTCCAGCCCAGGGCCTCGCGGAACTTGACCGTGTGCGGGCGACGGGTCAGTACGAAATCCACCGCGAAGAAGAACAGCACCCCCGCGAGGGTCACCCCCCACAGCAGAGGCGAGGCGACGGACGGAGTGGGAGTGACAGTGGACATGCGGGCTCCTCGAACGGCTCGTCGTCCGAGGTCTCCTTCACCCGCGCTGCGCGGGCCACCGCCCGGGGACACCGCAAAGGGCGTCCGTGCTGACCGGGCCGGCGCTGGGAAGTACTCCCCTCTTCGCCCACGATAGCCGCTGGTCACCAGCCCTTGTGGTGGGACAGCCGGAATCGGGCTGGATCGTTGCCCGAAACACCAGACCCGCCGTACGAGCCGATGGGGCCGTACGGCGGGCCGGTGCTGGACCGCTAGCTCGAGCTCACGACCCAGCCGACGGCCTGGAAGCGCGCGGCGTCGGCCGGGCGTTCGCCGTCGAGGACGACGTGGCCGGAGCCGTTGACGGCCCGCACGCCGTCGACGTACACGCCGCGGCCCTCGTACAGCGGGTCGGTCGTGTAGCGCCAGCGCACCGAGGTGGTGCCGGCCGGCAGCGTGGCCGTGGCCCGGGCCCAGCGCCGGTCGGAGAAGCCCGAGAACGTGCCGTTCAC
>DASQPY010000390.1:0-5199 GCA_035643735.1 Actinoallomurus sp.
CGACGGCGGCCTAATCGACCTCAACCACGCCCCGCCGCCGGCGCTGACCGCGCTCTCCGGGGTGACCCCCGAGATCGCCGAGCGCATCGCCTCGACGCGCGAGCACGTCGGCGGTTTCACCTCCGCCGAGGAGGTCGTGGCCACCGTCGACCTGCACCCCGACCTGACGCCGGAGATCAAGGAGTACGGCATCTTCCTGCCTTGATCAGGCGGAAAGTCCGGGAAATATACCGACTGGGAGGAAAGCACCTCTTCACCAGGGACGACTAAGCTCACAAATGTGACGCATGCGTACCGTGTCGACAGTGAGGTCGGCCGCCTCAGGACCGTCCTCCTGCACCGCCCAGGATCGGAGTTGAAGCGGCTCACGCCGCGCAACAGCGATCAGCTTCTCTTCGACGGCATCCCCTGGGTCGGGCGTGCCCAGCAGGAGCACGATGCCTTCGCGCAGGCCCTGCGCGACCACGACGTCGAGGTGCTCTACCTCACCGAACTGCTGCAGGACACCCTGGAGTACCAGCCGGCGCGGGACGAAGCGATCACCGGCGTCCTGGACGACTCCCGGCTCGGCGACCAGCTCCGCAAGATCTTGGCGGGCTTCCTCGGCGACCTGACGCCGGAGGACCTCACCCGGGTCCTCGTGGCCGGGCTCGCCCACGAGGAGCTCAAGACCGGCCGTGGCCTGGTCTACCAGCTGATGGACCGCCATGACTTCGTCATCGATCCGCTGCCGAACCTTCTGTTCACGCGGGACTCCAGCGTGTGGATCGGTGATCGGGTCGCCGTGACGAGCCTGGCCATGCGCGCGCGTCGCCGGGAGACCTCGCTCACCCATTTGATCTACCGCCACCACCCGAGGTTCGAGGGCGCCGAGGCGATCTACGAGCCGAGTCTGGAACACGTCGAGGGCGGCGACGTCCTGATCCTGGCTCCGGGTGTGCTGGCAATCGGTACCGGCGAGCGTACGACGCCGGCCGGCGTCGAGCGGCTGGCCCGGCAGGTGCTCCAGACGGGCCTGGCGCACACAGTGCTGGCGGTGCCGATCACGCAGGAACGCGCCACGATGCACCTTGACACCATCTGCACGATGGTCGACGTCGACAAGATCGTCATGTACCCGGCCGTGGCATACTCCCTGACCGCCTATACCGTCACATGCGAGAACGGTGACCTGCGCGTTTCCCGAGCGCGGCCGTTCCTGGAGGCGGCCGCGCAGGCGATGAGGATCGATCGGCTCAGCGTGATCGACACTGGCCTCGACCCGGTCACCGCCGAGCGCGAGCAGTGGGACGACGGCAACAACACGCTCGCCGTCGGCCCGCGGCTGGCGGTCGCCTACGAACGCAACATCGAGACCAACGCCCGGCTGGAGGCCGCGGGCATCGAGGTGATCCAGATCCAGGGCAGCGAGCTTGGCAGCGGCAGAGGCGGGCCGCGCTGTATGTCGTGCCCGGTGCTTCGTGACCCCACCTGAGCCCGCGGGCTCTGGGAGCCGCGGACAGGACTGCGCTACTGCTCGGTGTCCAGGCGGCGTTGTCGTCGGTCGACGGCCGACACCAGGCCGACTCCCTCGCCGCCTTGCCAGGCATCGCGTGGACACCGCTCGCTACGCCCGCCGTATCCACGCGGGCTCGGGGTCAGCGGGTCTGGTTGAGCATGCCCGGCGGGGCCCCGGCCGACGACCTGCCCGAGCCGTTCGACGCGTGGGAGCCGTTGGACCCGTGTGAGCCGTTGGACCTTTGCGGCGAGTGAAGCGTCGCCCAGACCGTCGTGCCGCCGTCCTCGTGGAGAACGTCCCAGCCGTCGGCGAGGGTCTCGACGATGCCCAGGCCCCGCCCGCCGAGCGAGGACAGCGTCGCGCGGGCGCGACGCGGCTCGGTCATGGCGCCGCCGTCGCTGACGGCGAGCTGGATCAGGTCACCCTGCCGGGTCCACGCGACTCTGATCTCGCCCGATGGAAGCGGGCGTGCGTGCCGTAGAGCGTTGCTGATCAGCTCGCTGACGATCACGGCCGCGTCGTCGGCGATGTCTTCGTACACCCCCGACTCGAGGAGCTCCTCCGCGAGACGTCTGCGCACCATGGAAACGCTCGATGGCGCATGCGGCAGGAATACGACGCTCGACGCCCTCACCTCCCCAGGGGGCGCGGAACTTCTCCCGGACACTCCCCGTAACGTCACTCCGGTACGACCGAAATGCCCAGTTAAAGCGGTCGGAAACCCTGCCACAGGAATCTATTGCCAACACAACGAGCAACGGTGACCTCGGACACGAACGAAATGATGGCGTAGTTTGCCACCAGACGTCTAGTATGTCCGGCTACTGAGTGTCACTCGCGCGCGGGAGCGTGAACCTCATTCGCGTGCCCACGCCGCTGGCGCGCGCGTGCGCGGTGACCTCTCCATGCTGCGCACGGGCGAGTCTGCGCACGATGTAGAGCCCGAGCCCGAGGCCGCCGAACCGGCGCCGGTCGCCCGCCTCCCCCTGGACGAACCTCTCGAAGACCCGCTCACGGTCGCCGCTCGGGATGCCGACCCCATCGTCCTCGACGGTGACGACGATCAAATCGTTTTCGGCCCCGGCGCGCACGGTGACCGTGCCACCACCTGGTGAGTACTTCACGGCGTTCTCCAGGAGCTGCCCGACGATGATGTCGGTGGCCATGGCGTCACCGAAGGCGGCGGGCAGCTCGCCGTCGATCTCCAGCTCCAGCGTGTGCTGCTCGGACATGCCGCGGAACCCCTCCACCGCACCCCGCAGCAGGCGGTCCAGGTCGAAGGGCTCGTTGGTCACCGGCAGGCCGTCGGGCATCGTGCGGGAGTAGAGCAAATTGTCGACCAGCTGTCCCAGCGTCTGCGCGCGCTCGGCGATGATCGCGACCGCCTGCCGCCGGTCAGCGTCACCGAGTTTGTCCCACCGGTTGACCAGCGTCTTGGCGAACCCGTGCACCACCGTGATCGGAGTCCGCAGCTCGTGGCTGGTCATCGACAGGAACAGGTCCTTGGCGGCCTCGAGCGACTTGGCCTCGGTCACGTCGCGGAAGTCGACGACGACCTCGTCATGATCTTCGATCTCGGAGTAGAGCACGTTGAGCCAGGTGCCCGACTCGACCTGGATCGTGGGTTCGGCGTCCGGCGCCGGCAGCGCGAACGGCAACGGATGGCCGATGACCTCCGCGGGCGTGATCCCGGTGATCATGCAGGCGGCGGGGTTCCACTGCCGGACGATGCCGTCGCTGTCGAGCACGGCGATGCCGTCCGCGCTGGCCTGGATGACGGCCCGCTCGTGCTTGCGCTGCTTGTCCACCTCGGCGTAGCTGACCGCGTTGCCGACGACGACCCCGGCGTGACCGGCGAACAGCTCGAGCAGCTCCAGCTCGATGTGACCCGCGCGGTGTCCGGAGAACAGGGCGTACAACGCGCCGAACGGGCGGCCGTGCACGCTGGAGACGCCGAGGGCGATCGTGTGCAGCCCCGGCAGCTCCGCCCAGATCAGGTCGCTGAGGTCGCGCGTGTCCGCGGTGGCCAGCATGACCGTACGGCCGGAGCGCAGCAGCTCGCCGACCAGGCTGGTGCGCAGGTCGGAGGTCACGCCACGCAGCCGCTCGGGCAGGCCGCTGATGCTGACGAGACGCAGCGCGTTGGTCGCCTGCTCGATGAGGACGAACCCCGCGGCGTCCGCGCCGGTCAGCTCGATGACGCTGGCGGCGACCCGGTCGAGGACGGCCGGCAGCTCCAGCTCGGCGTTGAGGTCGGCCACCACGTCGTTGAGCCGGCGTACGAGCCGGATGCGCTCGGCGGCCTGGCGCTGGACCGCCTCGTCCTCATCGGCGGCGCGGTAGAAGCCGACCCAGCCGATCGGCTCGCCGTCGGCGGAGCGCATGCCGCTCACGATGGCGCGAATGTCGAACAGGTGCCCGTCGCGGTGGAGCCGCCGGGTGGCGAAGGAGATGTGCCCGCCCTCGCGTACGCGTTCGAGCACGGCCCGGTGCTCGGCGGTGTACTCCTCCGGGATCGTGCGGAGCGGCTTGCCGACCACCTCGTCGGCGCGCCATCCGAACATCCGCTCGGCCGCGGGATTCCACAGGCATACGTTGAGGTCAGGACCGACGGCGATCATTGCGTCGGCGGCCGAGGCCACGGCCGCACGCATCGTCACGTCAGAGCTGTCCACGTGGCCATAGTGCCACCGCCGGAGGCTCTACCGGTTGCGAAACCACTCTTAAGGGAAGGTCAAGAGGACTTCGCATTTCCGGCGCGCGACCCGGAGACGACACCGACGGCGCCCGTCACCACGGCCGCGGCGGCGAACGACAGCAGCGACGCGCTCATCCAGCTCGACGGCGTGAACCCAAGTGTGTCCTGGGCGTCGGTCCACAGCCGCGACCACCAGCCGACGTTCCCGGGGTTGATCAGCTGGTACGTGGCGATGCCGACCGCCCAGGCGACGATCATCGACCAGCGCGACGGCGCCCGCTCGGACACGTCCCAGCCGCGCCGCCCGCCGAAGCAGAAGAAGTCCACCGCGAGCACCCCGAGCATGGGCACGAACACCGACCCGATGAGGAGGAGGAAGTCGCTGTAGTTGTCCATGTTCAGGGCCAGCGCCAGCACCGTGATCAGCGCGCCGAGCACGACGGTGAGCAGCCGCCGGTCCAGCCGGGGCATGAGGTTCTGGATCGAGATGGCCGTCGAGTAGACGTTCGCGAACGACTGGTCGGCCTCGCGCAGCACGAACACCGCGAAGAACAGGCTGCCGAGCGCCACGTGCTGGAACGGCCCGAACACCTTGGCCGGGTCGCCGGCGACCAGGGCGAGCGCCAGCAGGCCGAGGATGTAGGCGACGATCTGGGTCAGCCCGTACGCCGCACTGGCCGCGCCGAACGCCGCACGCTCGGACTTGGAGTGCCGCGTGTAGTCGGCGGCCATCGGCACCCAGGAGATGGAGACCGCCAGCGCCGCGTCCGCGCCGATCCAGAAATGGCTCCAGGACCCGTGCGTGAGATTCGGCAGCGGCTGGCGCGTGAGCTGGATGTAGAAGTAGACGAGGGCGATGACGACCGCCGCGGTGACGTAGCGGCGCAACACGCGCACCGAGCCCAGCGGCCAGATCGTCAGCACGGTGGTGATCACGCCGGCGATGACGACGTACACCCAGTGCGGTCCGCCGCCGAAGAGCTGTTCGGCCGCGTCCGCGATG